>DATDKB010000414.1:0-2241 GCA_036520255.1 Rubrobacter sp.
GGAGACATACAATTCTCTGGGGCTCTCGGATTTCGAGTACGACCGCATTTTAGAGCTGCTGGGGCGGGCCCCGAACTATCTGGAGCTCTCGCTTTTCTCCGTGATGTGGAGCGAGCACTGCGGGTACAAGAACTCGCGCCCGCTCTTGAAGCGCTTCCCGAACGAAGGGGCGCGGGTCGTTCAGGGGCCTGGGGAGAACGCGGGCGTGGTCGAGGTGGGGGGTGGGTGGGCCGTCGCCTTCAAGATGGAGAGCCACAATCATCCCTCGGCCGTGGAGCCTTACGAGGGGGCCGCGACTGGGGTAGGTGGGATCATCCGCGACGTGCTGGCGATGGGCGCGCGGCCCGTGGCGCTCCTCGACTCGCTCAGGTTCGGGCCGCTCCATGAGGAGCGGAGCCGCTACCTGTTCAGGGAGGTCGTAAGGGGCATCGGGGGCTACGGCAACGCTGTCGGGGTGCCGACGGTGGGCGGGGAGGTCGAGTTTGCGGAGGCCTACTCCGGAAATCCGCTGATCAACGCGATGTGCGTGGGGCTTATCCGCACGGACGACCTCATGCGCGCCAGCGCCACCGGCGAAGGCAACTTCGTCGTCCTGCTTGGCTCCAAGACCGGGCGTGACGGTATCCACGGGGCGACCTTCGCCTCGGACGAGCTCACGGAAGAGTCCGAGGCGAAGAGGTCAAACGTGCAGGTCGGCGACCCGTTCTGCGAGAAGATGGTGATCGAATGTTGCCTGAAGCTGCTAGACGAGGATTTGCTCGTCTCCTTGCAGGATCTAGGGGCGGCTGGGATCACGTCTTCGGCTTCGGAGATGGCAGCGAAGGGGGGGGTCGGCATCGAGATAGAGACCGACAAGGTGCCGCTGCGCGAGAGCGGGATGGAGCCGTGGGAGGTCATGATCTCCGAGTCCCAGGAACGCATGCTCGCCATCGTAGCCCCCGAAAAAGCCGACGAGGTCTTGAAGCTGGCAGACCGCTATGAACTCGTCGGGGCGGTCGTGGGCCGCGTCGCCGATCATGGCGACCTGCGCGTCATCCATAACGGAGAAGTAGTCGGCACCGTCCCCGCCGAACACCTCGCCGACGCCCCCGTCTACGAGCGCGACGTGGTCCGTCCGAAGTACCTCGACGAGGTACAGGAATTGGACGGAGATGAGATTCCCGAGCCGGAAGATTACAACGCCGTTCTGCTCCAGATGCTTGGGCATCCGAACTTGCGTTCGCGGCGTCCGATCTTCACCCAGTACGATCACCAGGTCGGCACGGATACCGTGATCCTGCCCGGCGCTGACGCTGCGGTCATGAGGATCAAAGACACGAACCTGGGCTTCGCTGTTACTACCGACGGCAGGGGCCGCCATTGCTATCTGGATCCAAGGGGAGGCGGGGCCGCGACGGTCGCCGAAGCGTACAGGAACCTCTCGTGTGTCGGCGCGAAGCCAGTGGCCGTCACCGACTGCCTGAACTTCGGCAGCCCGGAGAAGCCGGACGGCTACTACCAGCTCGCCGAGTGCATCGAGGGGATGTCCGAGGCTTGTGAGATTTTCGGGACGCCGGTCGTCAGCGGCAACGTGAGCCTCTTCAACGAGACGGACCGCGGCGCCGTCTACCCGACCCCGACCGTTGGCATGGTCGGCGTCCTAGAGGACGTCGATTGGCACGCGACGCCGGCCTTCAAGCGTGAGGGGGACATGGTAGTCGTGGTCGGGGCCTTCTCTGGCTTCTCCCGGTCGCGTTGGGAATCGTCCCTCGCGGGTTCGAGCTATCTGGAGATCATCCATGACAGAGTAGCCGGTCGGCCGCCAGTGCCAGACCTCCCGGCGGAGAAACGGGCCGCAGATCTCGTGCGTGGAATGATCTCATCCGGGTTGGTGGATACAGTGCACGATCTGTCTGGCGGTGGCGAGGCTGTGGCGCTGGCCGAGATGGCGCTTGCTGGCGGCACGGGGTTCGAGTACGAAGGGCTAGAGTTCGAGAGCCTGCGTGGCGACGGTATCCTTCTCGAAACGCTCTTCGGTGAACAGGGCGCGGGTTTTCTCGTCTCTGTGCCAGAGGCTCGATGGACCGCGCTCGAGGATACTCTAGGCCGTTACGAAGAAGGCAAGCCGGGCATCGCGTACGACGTGGTAGGGCGTACTGGCGGGAGTAGGTTCAAAGTCGGAGACCTGATCGACGTGAGCCTAAGCGACCTTCGCGGCGCCTATGAACGGGACCTCTTCGAGCAACACGCGCCTGAAGGTGG
>DATDKB010000415.1:0-18608 GCA_036520255.1 Rubrobacter sp.
CCGTTCAGGTTCGCCCGAGGAATGGCTGGAGTGGGAAGTCCCTGCCCTCGAAGAGCTGGGGGTGCCCGTACTGCAGGGGATCTGCACGACCTCGACGCGCGAGGCCTGGCTCGCCTCTGATGCCGGCCTCTCTCCGTTAGATACCGCCTGGCAGGTGGCGATCCCCGAGTTCGACGGGCGCATCATCGGGGTGCCTTTCTCCTTCAAAGAACGCCACGGCGATGACTCTCCCGTCGGCGCGCCGCTAACCTTCTACAAGACCGACCCGGAGCGCACGGCTCGTCTCGCCGGGCTCGCGGCGCGCTTCGCCGGGCTAGGGCGCTCTGCGAACTCAGAAAAGAAGGTCGCCATCCTGCTCTCCAACTACCCGACCAAACACTCGCGGGTCGGCAACGCCGTCGGCCTGGATACCCCGGCGAGCGCGATCGGTTTGCTGGACGCCATGCGCGAAGTCGGCTACGCCGTAGACGAAGCGCCCGACGACGGCGACGGTCTCATCCATTCGCTCATCGCCGCGGGAGGCCACGACCTCGAGTTCCTGACAGGAGACCAGCTCGGCGACGCCGCGGGACGGCTGGATACGGAGCGCTACGCAGACTTATTCTCCCTTCTACCCGAGGAATTGAGGAGCGAGGTCGAGGAGCACTGGGGGCCGCCGCCGGGGGATCTTTACGTGGACGGCGGGGATTTCGTGGTGGCTGGGCTCGTTTTCGGAAACGTGTTTGTCGGTATCCAGCCGCCGAGGGGGTTCGGGGAGAACCCGATCGCGATCTATCACGACCCCGACCTTCCACCAACCCACCACTACCTCGCCGCGTACTGGTGGATGATCGAAGAGTTCGGCGCCGACGCCGTCGTCCACCTCGGCAAACACGGTACCCTGGAGTGGCTGCCCGGCAAGTCCCTCGGCCTCTCACCCTCGTGCGCCCCGGATGCCGTCCTGCGCGACGTGCCGCTCTTCTACCCCTTCGTCGTCAACGATCCCGGCGAGGGGACCCAGGCAAAAAGGAGGGCACATGCCACGGTAGTCGACCACCTGATCCCCCCGATGACCCGCGCTGACACTTACGACGACTTGGCGAAGCTGGAGCAACTCCTCGACGAGTACTACCAGGTCGAGACGCTCGATCCCTCGAAGCTGCCCGCCATCCGGGTCCAGATCTGGGAGACCCTCCGCGACGCGGAACTCCACCGCGATCTCGGTGTCGAAGAGCAGCCCGAAGAGTTCTCGGACTTCATCACCCACGTGGACGGATACCTCTGCGAGATCAAAGACCTCCCTATTCGTGGCGGCCTCCATATCCTCGGCGAGACCCCCGAGAACGAGCCCATGCGCCACCTCGTCGCCTCGATCCTGCGCCTAGGCGCCGGCGCAATCCCCGGCCTGCGGCGCGCCGTCGGCAACGCCTTCGACCTCGATGAGAGGTCCATGGCCGAGAACGGCGGTGTGAAGGTCGAATCCCCGCCGGCGCTGGCCGAACGCTTTCCCGGAGTGGTAGCCACGGCCTCGGACCTGCTCGACAAGCTGGAAGAAGCGCAGCAGGCCCTGCTCCTCGCGCTGGAAGCCCACGGTTGGGAGTCGGGTGCAGCTGGAGCGGTCTGCCAAGAGGTTCTCGGCGTCGCCGATCCCGGCGTCGCGAGCGCTCTGCGCTTCGCGGCCAACGAGGTCGTGCCGCGTCTCATACGCACGCCTGAGGAGATGGGGAACCTGCTCTCCGGCCTCGAGGGAGGGTACGTGCGCGCCGGGCCTTCCGGCTCTCCGACGCGCGGCCTCGTGAACGTGCTGCCGACGGGACGCAACTTCTACTCCGTCGACCCGAAAGCGCTCCCTTCACGGCTCTCCTGGGAGGTGGGGCAGGGGCTCGCGGACGACCTGTTGCGGCGCTACCTGGACGAAGAGGGGCGGTATCCGGAAAGCGTCGGGCTCGTGGTCTGGGGCACGGCCGCTATGCGGACACAGGGGGACGACGTCGCCGAGATACTTGCTCTGCTCGGCGTGAAGCCCGTCTGGAACGAGGAGTCGCAACGGGTGACGGGTCTCCAAGTGGTTCCGCTCGAAGAACTCGATCGACCGAGGATCGACGTCACCGTCAGGATCAGCGGCTTCTTCAGGGACGCTTTTCCGAACCTGATCTGCCTCCTGGACGACGCTTTTACCACCGTCGCTGCCCTCGACGAGCCCGACGACATGAACCTCGTCAAAAAGCACGCGGACGAAGAGAAGACCGAAGGTGCGGACGAACGCCGTGCGACCACGCGCATCTTCGGCTCCAAACCAGGCGCCTACGGCGCAGGGCTCCTCCCCTTGATGGACGCCCGCAACTGGCGCACCGATGATGACCTCGCCGAGGTTTACGCCGTCTGGGGAGGCTATGCTTACGGTAGAGGGTTAGACGGCATCGAGGCGCGGGAAGCTATGGAGTCCAACCTGCGCAGGACGGAGATTGCGGTCAAGAACATAGACAACCGCGAGCACGACCTCTTCGACTCCGACGACTACTTCCAGTACCACGGAGGCATGATCGCCGCCGTCCGCGCCCTGACGGGCCGCGACCCAAAGGCGTACATCGGAGACTCCGCCGACCCCTCCAGGGTGAAGACCAGGGATCTCTCGGAGGAAGCGCGCCGCGTGTTCCGTAGCCGCGTGGCCAACCCGAAATGGATAGGGGCCATGCAGCGTCACGGCTACAAGGGCGCCTTCGAGCTCTCCGCCACCGTAGACTACCTCTTCGGTTACGACGCCACCGCCGGCGTGGTCGAGGACTGGATGTACAACGACGTAACCAGAAAGTACGTCCTTGATGAGGAAGTCCGAGAGTTCATGCAACAGTCCAACCCCTGGGCCCTGCGTGCGATCTCCGAGAGGTTGCTGGAAGCCGCGCAACGCGGCCTCTGGTCCGAGCCGGACATGGAAGAGCTTGAAGCTCTCAAACAGGTTTACCTGGAGAACGAGGGGATGCTGGAGGAAGGCCCCCCGTGAGCGCTTACCCGCATCCCTACCCGTTCTCCGCCATCGTGGGCCAGGACGACTTGAAGTTGGCTTTGCTCGTCAACGCGGTCTCGCCTGAAGTCGGGGGTGTGCTCGTGCGTGGTGAGAAGGGGACGGCGAAGTCAACCGCGGTCAGGGCACTGGCAAGGTTGCTTCCACGGATCGAGGTCGTCGCTGGGTGCCCCTACTCCTGTGACCCCGTAGATATCAACCCCGAGTGTCCGGCGGGTCCGCACCCGGTTGGAGCGCCAGTTGAGACGAGGCCGGTACGGCTCGTCGAGTTGCCTGTCGGGGCGAGCACGGACAGGTTTGCTGGGACGCTCGACATAGAGAAGGCGCTCTCGCAGGGAAAGAAGGCGTTCGAGCCGGGTTTGCTCGCGGCCGCGCACAGGGGCATCTTGTACGTGGATGAGGTTAACTTGCTCTCCGACCACCTCGTGGATCTACTTCTCGACGTGGCCGCGATGGGCGTGAATCACGTCGAGCGCGAGGGCGTGAGCGTGCGGCACCCTTCGCGTTTCATCCTCGTCGGCACGATGAACCCGGAGGAGGGCGAGCTCCGCCCCCAGCTCCTCGACCGCTTCGGCGTCACCGTAGAGGTCATGGGGAATCCGGATCCAACCGACAGGGTGGAGGTCGTTAGGCGCAGGCTGCGCTACGAGACGGACCCCGAGGAGTTCTACGGCGAATGGTCGGATGAGGATGCGAAGCTCGCTGTGTCCGTGGAGTCGGCCAGGCGGCGGCTTTCGGGCGTCGGCCTGGACGAGGAGATTTTGTTCGGGATCTCGACCCTCTGCGCTGACCTGGGCGTGGATGGCCTCCGCGGCGACCTGGTCACGGCCAAGACCGCCCGCGCGCTTGCGGCCTGGGATGACAGGGACGAGGTGGAGCTCGATGACGTAAAGCGGGCAGCCCTGCTAGCCCTCTCGCACCGTCGCAGGCGCGGCCCCTTCGAGCAACCAGGCATAGACCCCGAAGAGATCGAAAACGCCCTCCCCGAAGACCGCCCAGACCCGCCCGACGACCCCGACGGCGGCGCACCACCGTCCGGCGAGAGCCGGAACGATGGCGAGCGTTCTTCGGGCACGCGGAACGACGAGCCTTCGGAGGCGCGGACGGGAACGGGGGAGCGGAGCCACATGGCGTCGGAGCCGTTCGAGCCTGTGCGACTCGAAGCTCCCGAGAAAGGTAAGGGCGGTCCCCTCGGCCGCAGAAGCCGTATCATCGGTGAGGCCGGACTTCCTGTCGGGGACCGGGAGAACGGAGGGAATTCGGGTGACTTTGCGCTGGCCGCGACGGTCAGGGCGGCCGCGCCTCACCAGAGGGCGAGGGGCCGGGCGGGGCCGGGGCTCGAGGTGCGTTCCGGCGACCTGCGCCAGAACCTCAGGGAGGGAAGAGAAGGGAACCTGATCCTCTTTCTCGTCGACGCGAGCGGCTCGATGGCGGCCCGCAAGCGCATGTCAGCCGTCAAAGGCGCCGTTCTGTCCCTGCTGAACGACGCCTACCAGCGCCGCGACAAGGTCGCCCTGATCTCCTTCCGTGGCGAAAGCGCACGAATACTCCTTCCCCCGACATCGAGCGTCGAGCTGGCCGCCTCCCGCCTGCAAGACCTCCCGACAGGGGGACGCACACCCCTTGCCGCCGGGTTCGAGAAGGCCGCCGAGGTGCTAGAACGGGAGAACCTGCGCGACAGGCAACGCAGGCCGCTGCTGGTTCTCCTGACCGACGGTCGCGCGACAGCAGGACCAGACCCGATGGTGGCGACTACGCGGATAAACGCTCTGGGAGCGACGTCGTTCGTGGTCGACACGGAGGAAGGATACGTACGACTCGGGATGGCGGGCGAGCTTGCCGGGGTGATGGGGGCGCGGTGTCTGCGTCTGGAGGAGTTGCGAACCGATTCGCTGGTAGATCTCATCGAGAGGAGAAGGGTGGCGTGAGCGAGGCGCAAGAGACCAGAGAGCCCAGGGAGAAGCGGCTCAGAAAGAGGTCGAACAGGGAGAGGCCGCTGCTCATCGTCAACACGGGCCACGGCAAGGGTAAGTCCACGGCCTCCTTTGGGGTCATGCTCAGAGGCTGGGCGCGGGGCTACAAGATAGGCGTCTACCAGTTCGTAAAGAGCGGCAAGTGGAACGTCGGCGAACAGAAGGCCGCAGAAACCCTGGGCAATATCGACTGGTTCAAACAGGGTGACGGCTGGACGTGGACTGTAAAGGACCTGGAGCACTCCGCGGATCTCGCCCGCGAGGGATGGGAGGAGGTCAAGCGCCGTCTGGCCGACGAGACCTACGACATGCTCCTCCTCGACGAGTTCACCTACCCCATGAAGTTCGGGTGGGTCGACACGAAAGAGGTCGTAGAGGTCCTGAAAAACCGTCCCGGCTTCCAGCACGTCATCATCACGGGCCGCGACGCCCCGCCCGAGCTGTTGGAGATCTCCGACCTCGTCAGCGAGGTAAAGAAAATAAAACACCCTTTCGACGAAGGCTACAGGGGCCAGAAAGGCATCGAGTGGTAGAGGTTCCGCGCATAGTCGTGGCGGGTACCCACTCAGGCGCCGGAAAGACAACCGTCGCCTCGGGCCTGATGGCGGCGCTGTCGTCCCGGGGCCTGCGGGTCGCCCCTTTCAAGGTCGGACCAGACTTTATAGACCCTTCCTATCACACCCTCGCGGCGGGCCTCCCCGGACGCAACCTCGATGCCTTCCTCTCGGGACCGCAGATGATCGGGCCGCTCTTCGCCAACGGCGCCCGGGGCGCCGACATCGCCGTGGTCGAAGGTGTAATGGGGCTCTTCGACGGCAAGAGCGGATGTGGCGAACTCGCCTCGACGGCCCACGTCGCCAAACTGCTCGATGCGCCCGTCGTGCTGGTCGTCGACGCAAGGGCGATGGCCCGCTCCATCGCCGCCCTCGTCCACGGCTACACGACCTTCGACCCCGCGTTGACGGTCGCGGGCGTCGTGCTCAACCGCGTCGGCTCCAACGTCCACGAAAAGATGCTCCGCGACGCTCTGAAACCCCTGCGTATCCCCGTACTGGGCGTTATGCACCGCAGCGATGAAATACAGACACCGGACAGGCATCTCGGCCTCGTCCCAGTGGCCGAGCGTCGCGCCGAAGCTAGACGTTCGCTCGACGCTCTGGGAACCGTAGTCTCCAATTCTCTAAACCTCGACGAGGTGTTGAGACTCGCCGGTTCGGCCGAACCGCTGTACAACGAGCCCTGGAGACCAGAGTTCGCTGATTCGGACCTCTCCGTCAGCATCAGGGTAGCCATCGCCACTGGTCCATCGTTTAGCTTCTTGTACAGGGAGAACCTAGAGCTATTGGAGGCCGCCGGGGCCGAGGTCGTCACCTTCGACCCGACGGCCGACGAGTCGCTGCCCGAAGGGACGGAGGCACTCTACCTCGGCGGCGGGTTTCCTGAGACTTACGCCGAGGCCCTCTCCGCCAACGTCGGGATGCGTAATAGCGTCAGGGACTTCGCAGCGAGCGGGCGTCCGGTGGTTGCCGAGTGCGGCGGGCTGTTGTACCTGGCCCGCGAGCTAGACGGGCAACCGATGTGCGAAGTGCTCGACGCCACGGCTAGGATGACGGCAAGGCTCACCCTCGGCTACAGGGAAGCTCGCGCGCTGACAGACTCGCTGCTCGCAGAGGCCGGGGAAGAAGTGCGTGGGCACGAGTTCCATTACTCGACTATCGAGCCGGAGGCCGGTGAGAAGCCGGCCTGGGATCTGGCAGGCCGCGGTCCGGAAGGCTTCGGGTCTGGCAACGTACACGCGAGCTATCTGCACACGCACTGGGCCGCGACGCCGGAACTTCCGCACAGGTTCGTGAGGGCCACGCGGAGCGCTGCGGAGGTCAAAGTATGAGCGGACGGCTCGTCGGGGTGGGTGTGGGGCCTGGGGACCCCGAGTTGTTGACGGTCAAGGGGCTACGGGTGCTGCGGGAGGCCGACGAGGTCTTCGTGCCCGTGGCGAACACGGGCGAGGTCGGGCGGGCCGAGGCGACGGTGCGCGAGTATCTGGAAGACGACAGGATCACACGCCTCCTCTTCGCCCTCTCGGACGATACAGAGGCCCGGGAGCGTAACTGGACCAACGCCGCGCGAGAAGTCTCGGAGCGCCTACGAGACGGCAAGACGTGCGCCTTCGCCACCATCGGCGACCCGAACGTCTATTCGACCTTCACCTACCTGGCGCGTACCGTCAGGGAGATGGAACCTCACGTCGAGGTCGAGACCGTGCCAGGGATCACGGCGATGCAGGATCTGGCCTCGCGCAGTGGGACGGTTCTCCTCGAAGGCGACGGACGGCTCGCGCTGTTGCCTTTCACGGCGGGAGAAGGTCCTTTGAGGGAGGCACTCGCCGGCTTCGAGACGGTCGTTTGCTACAAGGGTGGGAGCCGGCTCTCGGAGGTGCTGCGGGTCGCTAAGGAGGAGGGTAGGTTGCAGGGCGCCGTGTACGGTGCGAGGCTCGGGATCGAGGGTGAGGAAGTCGTGCCGGCGCAGGAGATGTTCGGGCGGAAGGGGATGTATCTGTCTACCGTGGTTTTTAGTGGAGGTTCGGGGCTTGGGTAAGGTGTGGTTTATAGGGGCTGGGCCTGGGGCCCCGGATCTCTTGACGATCAGGGGCAGCAAGCTCATCGGGGTGGCGGACGTGGTGATCTGGGCCCGAAGCCTCGTCCACGAAGATATCCTCGAGTACGCCAGGTCTGACGCCGAGATCGTTGAGTCGACGACCGTACCGCTCGAAGGTGTGCGCAAACTCTACGAGCGGGCTGTAGACGAGGACTTGAAAGTCGCCCGCGTACATTCCGGGGACCCTAGCCTGTACGGGGCCGTGATGGAGCAGATCGAGGTTTGCGAGGAAGTTGGCCTCTGCTGGGAGATAGTGCCCGGAGTTTCCTCTCTGGGCGCGGCAGCGGCGGCCATCGGTCGCGAGCTGACGGTGCCGGAGGTTTCCCAGTCTGTGATCCTCACGCGCCGCGCGAGCCGCACCCCCATGCCCGGGGGCGAGGACATAAAGAGCTTCGCGGAGCACGGAACGACCATGGCCATCTTCCTCTCCGCCGCAAAGCCGCGCGTCCTGCAGGAAGAACTGCTGGAAGGCGGATACGCGGCGGAGACCCCTTGCGCCGTGGTCTACCGGGCGAGCTGGCCCGACGAGAGGATCATCGAGTGCCGCCTCGAAGACCTCGCCGCCCGGGTCAGGGAGGCCGGCTTTACGAGGCAGGCTCTGATCCTGGTGGGTCCCGGTCTCGGTGCCGGCGGGACGCGTTCCCACCTCTATAGCCCCGAGTTCTCGCACATGTTTCGCAAAGCGGAGAAGGGAGCCGATGCCGCCCCGTAAGCTTCGCGAGCCATCCATGCCCCCGAGCATGGAAAAGGTCAAGGGCGAGAGCCTTAGGACCGGCTGGACCACGGGCACCTGCGCCGCCGCCGCAGCTAAGGCCGCCATGAAGGCGCTCGTGAGCGGCGAGCCGCAAACCCGCGTCGACGTAAAGCTGCCGGGCAAGGGTGCTGAGCGGCGTGTCGAGTTCGAGGTGGAGCGGTGTGATCTGGGAGGCGCGTGGGCCGAGGCGGTCGTCGTCAAGGACGCCGGCGATGATCCGGACGTGACGGACGGCGCGCACCTGACGGCTCGCGTCTCGTGGCGGGGGGAGCCGGGGCTGGAGCTTGACAGGGGAGATGGCGTCGGAGAGGTCACCAGACCTGGTCTCGGGTTGCCCGTTGGAGGCCCAGCCATTAACGCTGTGCCGCGGCGTATGATCTCCTACTCCGTCGAAGAGGTACTCGACCCCGACGAGCGCGGTGTTCGGGTCGAGATCAGCGTTCCCGGTGGCGAAAAGATGGCCGAGAAGACGACCAACGCCCGTCTCGGCATCGTCGGTGGCATCTCCATCCTCGGCACAACGGGCATCGTACGCCCGTTCTCCACGGCCGCGTGGGCGGCGAGCGTCGTGCAGGCCGTAAACGTAATGGGCGCGCAGGGCCACAAGACCTTCGTACTCTCCACAGGAGGCCTCACTGAGAAGGCCGCCATGCGCCTGTTGCCGGATCTCGAAGAGGTGAACTTCGTCGAGGTCGGGGACTTCACCGGGCAGGCCCTAAAGAGGGCGGTGGAGAACAAGCTGGAGCGCTGCTTTTTCGTCGGGATGGCGGGTAAGATCTCCAAGCTCGCCGCCGGGGTCATGATGACCCACTGGACCCGCTCGAAGGTAGACAACGACCTGCTGGCGGAAATCACGGCGAAGGCAGGCGGCTCCCCTACGTTGATCGCAGAGGTCGAGAATGCCAACACGGCCCGCCACGCCTACGAGCTCTGGCGATCGGCCGACTTGACAGACGCCGCCGATCTCCTCTGCCGCCAGGCCGCCGAGAATCTGGTTGAGTACACTGAAGGTAAACTCGAGGTTCATGTGGTCCTGGTCGACTTCGATACCCTCGACCCCGCTGGCGCGAGCCCCGGCGCCCTGGAACTCACGACCTGGAGACAGGGATGAGGCGGGAATCTATCGCCGTGATCGGCCTTGACGGAAGACAGCTCGACGAGGAGGCTGGACGTCTGCTGCGGGACGCCTTGCTTGTCGTTGGCGGGAGGCGGCACCTGGAGATGCTCGGCGTCGAGCGAGAGAGGGCCGTGATCTTGAAGGGCGATCTTTCCGAGGTGCTGGATAGGATCGAAAGTACGAACGGCCCCATAGTCGTGCTCGCGTCGGGGGACCCGGGTTTCTTCGGCATCGTGCGGCTCCTCTCCGGGCGATTCGGCGGGGAGAACCTGCGTATTTTGCCCGCTCCGTCCTCGGTCGCGCTGGCTTTCGCGAGGGTCGGGCTCTCGTGGGACGATGCGGTAACGGTTAGCGCCCACGGCCGGGACCCACGCCGGGCCATCAACGTGTGCCGCGCTCATCCCAAGGTGGCGGTCCTAACCGCTCCGGACTTCGGGCCGGCCGAACTTGCGCGGGACCTCGATGGCCTGGGGCGCAACTTCGTGGTCGCGGAGAAGCTCGGGGAGCGAGACGAGCGGGTCTTTCACGGCGCCGCCGCCGCCATCGCCGGCATGAGCTGGAAAGCCCCGAACGTGGTGCTCGTGCTCGAGGAAAAACGGGTGTCTCCAACGAAAGGTTGGGTCTCAGCCGGTTTCGGAAGCCCGGAGCGGTGGGCGCTTCCCGAAGACAAGTTCGAGCACGGGTCGGGCATGATCACCAAATCCGCGACCCGCGCTTTCTTGCTCTCACGCCTCGGTCCGGGACCGGGGGACCTGATCTGGGACGTCGGCGCGGGCAGCGGCTCGGTAGCCATCGAGTGCGCCCGCCTGGGCGCCGCCACCATCGCCATCGAATGCGACCCCGAGAGCTGCGCCCGCATCAGCCGCAACGCCGAATGCCACGGCGTTCACGTTCAGCTCACCGAGGGCGAAACCCCAGAAGCCCTGCGCGATCTTCCCGAGCCAGACGCAGTCTTCGTCGGCGGGACCGGTGGAAATTTCGAGGAGATCGTCAAGCTCTGTGCCGTCAGTGCGCGCCGCTCTGTCGTTCTCACGCTCGTAGGGCTCGAAAGGGTCGTCCCCGCCGCGCAGATCCTGGAAGACTGCGGCCTCGAAGTCGAGACGACGTTCCTGCAGACATCACGAATGAAGGGTGTCGGAGGACTACACCGTCTCGCCGCAGAGAGCAACGCTTTCGTCGTATCCGGAAGCCGGCCATGATCGGGCTGATAGCAGCCACCGCGAACGGCCGCCGCAACGCCGCCCATCTCAAAAACGTCTGGCCCGACGCGCGCCTCTACGACGGTAAGGCGAAAGATACCCTCAAACTCGCCTGGACAGAGTGCGATGGGATCGTGATCTTCATCGCCACCGGCGCCGCTGTCCGCCTCATCGCTCCCCTGCTCGAAGGCAAACATCGCGACCCCGGTGTGGTAACCGTCGACGACGTAGCCAACTTCGCTGTCGTCCTCTGCGGTGGGCACGGAGGCGGCGCGAACGCCCTCGCCACGCGCCTCGCGGACACCCTGGGCGCGAGGCCGGTCCTCACCACCGCGAGCGACTCCATGGGCGTCCCCGCCCTCGACTCTTTCGGAAGAGACCTCGGCTTCCGGCTGGAAGAAGATTCTGACCTCGCCGCAGTCGGGGCCGCGCTCGTCTCGGAGGAGAAGGTCCGCCTGGTCTCCGACCGGCCAGCGCCGGTCGGACCGCTGCCCGAGAACGTCGTCCGGACGGACGAGTCGGTGGCGCCTATGATCCTGATCTCCGACAGGCGCGAGGAAGTCCCCCGTCCATCGGTCATCTACCGCCCACCCTCGCTCGTCGCCGGAGTCGGTTGCAGCCGTGGGGCAGGCGCGGACGAAATTTTCGGTCTGCTCGAAGCGTCTCTGGGGGAGGCAGGCCTGTCCCGGAAGAGCTTGGCCACCCTCGCCAGCATCGACGTAAAGCGCGACGAGTCAGGGCTACTCGAAGCGGCAGAGAGGCTAGATGTGCCGGTCCATTTTTATCCGGCCGAAGATCTCTCCGCGGTGGAAGTGCCGAACCCGTCTGAGGCAGTTCGAGGGGCCGTAGGGACACCGAGCGTCGCGGAGGCGGCCGTGATGTGCTCTGGCGCTGAGCTGGTAATGGAGAAACGGAAGTCCGCGAACGCCACGGTCGCCATCGGACGGCTGCCCGTGAGGGGACGGTTGGCGCTGGTAAGCCTGGGACCCGGCGAAGACACCCTGATCCCGCCGCTCGCCCGCGATGCCCTGGCCGCTTCAGAACTGGTCGTCGGGCTGGACCAGTACGTCGACCGCGTCAGGCATCTGCTGCGGCCTGGGACGCAAATTCTCACGCCGCCGCTCGGCAATGAGGTAGAGCGGGCGGAGCTTGCGCTCTCGGAGGCCCGTGCTGGCGCGAGCGTCGCGCTGGTGTCGAGCGGGGACGTCGGCGTTTACGCGATGGCGTCTCCAGCGCTTGAGCTCGCGGGCGACGACGTGGATGTCGTGGTCGTTCCCGGCGTTACTGCGGCGCAGGCGGCAGCTTCCTTGTTGGGATCTCCGCTCGGACACGACCACTGTTCGATCAGCCTCTCCGACCTACTTACGCCGTGGGAGGTAATACAGAGCAGGGTCAAAGCCGCTGCCGAAGGAGACTTCGTCGTCTCACTCTACAACCCGCGCTCGAAAGGCCGCGACTGGCAGCTCGGTAAGGTGAAGGAGATACTGCTAAGGCATCGCCCTGCCGACACGCCCGTCGGCATAGTAAAGGACGCCTACCGTCCGACAGAGCAGGTTACGCTCACGGACCTTGCCTCTCTTCGTCCTGAGAGCGTGGATATGCTCACCATCGTCCTGGTCGGTAGCTTCCAGACCCAGGTCGTCGCCGGCCGCATGGTCACCCCGAGGGGATACCTGTCTTGAGAACCATCTTCGCCGTGACAGACGCCTGCGCAGGTTGCGGCGCCTGCATAAAGACCTGCCCAGAAAAGGCCATACGCCCCGCTTCGAGGGACTACGGCGCTCCCCTTATCGTCCTCGAAGACCGTTGCTCTGGATGCGCCGAGTGCGCCGAGGTCTGCCCGGTCTCGGCCTGCATAGAGGTACCGCTGGAGGCCGAATGAGACGCGCACATCCCATCGAGACCGAGAGCTACCGTATCCTGCGCGGGATGGTCGATCTCTCGCACCTCGGACCGCTCTCCCGCGCCGTCGCCGAGAGGGTTATCCACGCCTCGGCGGACCTGGAGTACGCGCAGAGCCTCATCCTCGACGAGGAGACGCTGGAAGGTGGCGTCGAAGCGCTACGACGAGACGTGCCCATCGTCACGGACGTGGGGATGGTGGCGGCCGGGATCACGGGCCGCGAAACGCGATGCTTCGTCTCCGATCCCCGCACCCGCGGGCTGTCAGAGAACCTGGATATCACCCGTTCTGCGGCCGGCTTCAGGCTAGCCGCCGAGGAGGTTGACAAACGGTCTATCTGGGTCATCGGGAACGCTCCCACGGCGCTCTTCGAGCTGCTCGAACTTGACGTCGCCCCCGCGCTCGTGATCGGGCTTCCCGTCGGCTTCGTGGGGGCCGCCGAGTCGAAGGACGCGCTAGCAGAGAGTGGCCTGCCGGCGGTTGCGAACCGGGGACCGAAAGGCGGTTCGGCTGTCGCAGCGGCGGCCTTGAACGCCCTCATCTACTACGGGGAGGAATTTTGAAACAGACGGTGAATCTTCTGGACAAGAATGGATCGTACAGACACGAAGCCGGTCCCGCGCTCCTGCTCGTGGGGCACGGCAGCCGCGACCCGCGCGGTGCCCGAGAATTCCACGACCTCGTCGAACTCGTGCGCCGAACAAACCCACTCCTAACGGTCGAGGGAGGCTTTATCGAGCTCTCCCGCCCGCCGATCTCAGAGTGCGTGGGCCGGCTCGCAGAGAGAGGGACAAAGAACGTCGCCGCCGTCCCGCTGATGCTCCTGGCCGCGGGCCACGCGAAAGACGACATCCCCGCGACCCTGGCGCGCGAGAAGATGGATCACCCCACGATGATCTTCAACTACGGTCGGGCCCTCGGTATACGCCCCGAGCTTCTGGAATTGATGGACGAGCGCGTCGCCGCCGTGGTCTCCGAGGAGGAGAAAGCGGAGACGGCCATCCTCGTCGTCGGGCGCGGCTCATCGGACCCCGACGCGAACTCGGACCTCTCGAAGATAGCCCGCCTGTTCTACGAGGGTCGCCCTTACCCTGCGGTCGAGAGCGCCTACATCAGCATGACGCCACCAGACGTAGCTGATGGCTTGGATCGCTGCAGCAGGCTCGGCGCGAGATGCGTCGTCGTATTCTCCTACTTCTTGTTCACCGGTGTCCTTGAAGAACGTATCCGCCAGCAAAGCCAAGCGTTCGCCGTATCCAACCCCGATGTCGAGGTACGCTACGCAGGATACTTCGGCCCGGACCCACGCGTGGCCGACCTTCTGGTCGAACGTTATACCGAGGCCGTCAAGGGCGACATCCGCATGAACTGCGACATGTGCGTCCACCGCGTGGCCCTGCCAGGCTTCGAGGAGAAGGTCGGCGCCCCCGCAACGCCTCACTACCACCCCGACGAGCATGGCCACCACCACTAGCCGTGGCCCTCGAAGACCGAGTATTGGAGCTCGCGGCGGAGATACCCCCGCCCGACGAGTCGGCAGCCGAGGAAGCGCGAAGGCGGCACGTCGGGCTCGCCAAGCCGCCCGGTAGCCTGGGACGGTTGGAGGAGCTCGGCGCGCGGCTCGCGGGGATGGCGGCTGAGTGCCCGCCGCCCGTGCCGGAGAACCCCGCCGTCGTGGTCTGTGCGGGGGACCACGGCGTGCTGGAGCGTGGGGTCTCGCCCTGGCCTCAGGCGGTCACGGCGGCGATGGTGGGGAACTTCTGCGGCGGGAGGGCCGCGGTCAACGCCATCGCAAAGACGGTGGAGGCGAGGGTGAGCGTGCTCGACGTCGGGGTAGCGGGCGAATTGGAGGGACACCCGCTCTTGCGGACCGCAAAAGTTCGGAGCGGAACCGATGATCTGAGCCGCGGTCCGGCCATGAGCAGGCACGAGGCAGCGCAAGCGGTCATGGCCGGCGCCGGTGTGGCGGAAGAGTTGATCGAGAGCGGTGGCGTGGACCTCCTGGTAACCGGCGACATGGGCATCGGTAACACCACGCCCGCAGCGTGTCTCATCTCCACCTTTACGGGAAACCCACCAGAGGAGACCACCGGCCGCGGCACCGGCATCGACGATGAGACCCTCAGGCTCAAGGTCAACGTAGTAGAGGAAGCGTTAGGATTGCACGTTCCGGATCCCGGCTACCCTCTCGGAGTTCTGGCGGGGGTGGGGGGATTGGAGCACGCAGCTATCGTCGGTGTGATCCTAATGGGCGCCGTCTACGGTGTACCTGTCATCCTCGACGGCGTCGTCTCGGACTCGGCGGCGTTGGTGGCCCTCGCCCTCGCCCCGCATTCGGTGGGCTACGTCATCGCGGGCCATCGCTCCGCCGAGCCAGGGGCTCGAATAGTCCTGGAATATCTGGAGCTGGAACCGCTCCTGGATTTGGGCATGCGGCTTGGCGAAGGCACGGGAGGATTGCTCGCCGTACCGCTGGTGAGCGCCGCCGCCCGCACGCTCGCGGAGATGGCGACGTTGGAAGACCTGGGATTCGGATGAACGGCCTCTCCAAAGAAGAGATCGAAGGCCTGCGTAGCCCGCTCGCCCGCGTGGTCGAGGTACACGATGCGCTGACCTCGACCCAGGAGCGTGGCCGCGAGCTCGCCCGTGCTGGGACGCGGCACGGAACGCTCGTCTTTGCGGGGGTCCAGATGGGAGGAAGGGGACGGCTCGGGCGGCATTGGGGGTCGCCCGCTGGTGGGCTCTGGATGTCTATCGTGCTGCACCCCCAATTCGATGCGGGCTTCGCTTCGCGCATCACCCAGACCGCGGCCGTCGGGGTAGCAAAGGGACTGTGGGAGGTCGGGGTCGAGGCCCGCATCAAGTGGCCCAACGACCTCCTCGTGGGCGGGAAGAAAATCTGCGGCATCCTCGCCGAGTCGAGCGTGGGCCAGGGCAGACGCCTCGATTACGCGATCCTCGGGGTGGGGATGAACGCAAACCTAGATCCGAGCGATCTCGGGGTTTCGGACCGCGAGGTCACGACCATACGCTCCGAGCTTGGTCGGGACGTGGATCTACTGTATTTGCTTCGCGCCCTGCTCTCTAACCTCGACGTGGAGCTTGGTCGGATCGGGGACTTCGGAGCCGTCCTCGAAGAGTGGCGAATCCTGAACTGCACTCTGGGAGAGAAGGTGCGCGTTCGGCGCTTCGGCGAGGTTCTGGTTGGTCAGGCTGTAGATCTGACTGGCGAGGGCGCCCTCTTGCTCGCGACCCCGCAAGGAACCGTCGAGTTATTCGAGGGTGAGATCGAACACCTCAGGCGGGAGGGCAAGGTCCGATAGACGCATGAACTGCGGGTCCTCGCGGCCTAGGGAAGCTCTTCTTCGTCTTCCTCCAGGACGGCAACCGAGGTAGCCCTGAAGATCAGGATCTTGCCCCGCTCGGGGAAGTCTACGATCTCCACGTCCCCGGTCACGGCGATCTGATCTCCCGCAAGCTCGTCAGCATCCTGGATTGCCGACATGTCTATCTCCGTCTCCAGAACGTAGCCGGTGTGCTCCCCTCCGGCTTCCGTGGTCGCGCGCTTGAGTTGTCCTTCGAAGTAGGCCATGGCCGGTCCCCTCTCTGAGCGTCAGGTAAGGACATAGTACCCGTTTCAGCACTTCAGCACTTCAGCTGGTCGGTTAGCGTAAGGAGCGGGCCCGGACTATCCGATGGAGCTACTCCAGATGAAGTGCCTGGCCGAGCGGGAACTGCTGGAAAGGGGCTCACCCGGACCATTATCCCCCACAGCCTACAAGGAGTGGTGGTCGACGCTTTCTGGGAAGCCTCTCCTCGAGACCGGGAGACGCGCATCTTCGGGCGGGGCGACGACCTCATCCACCTCATTTCGGCGCACGAGGTCGCGCGGTGCCGGTGTGATAGATCCGGGCCGGCGTCGTTCCGGATACATAACATACTTCTCTCGACACGTCGGATACGAACCGTAGCCATCCGTCGGTCCCGCTTACGCGCCTGGTGGAGGATGCGAGGAGGGACCACGCTGTTTGAGTCCCGACTGCCCCCGCGTCCAACCCCACAAGAGAGGCGTTCTGAGGCTACAGTTTGCTATCCTTTCGCTCGTAGGATTTAATACCGCTTAACAGGCGCCTCGGACCTGCATCGGGCGGTGTCGGGAGGAGACAAGAGGAATGAACGCGACGTTGATGTATGTCGGCATCGGGGCGATACTTGCTACGGGTGTGGGTATTTTCGCCATCGCAATACTTTTCTTGCAGACGGCGCGCCGCTACGTCGACCTCACCGAGAAACGCCTGGAGCTCTTGCGCGAGGGCGAAGCTTTCCTGCTCAAGATCGTGCAGCGGCAGGGCCGCGCCCTCGAGGAGAGCCTGAAGCGGGAGGCGGAGCAACGCGAGGGCGACCCCGAGATGGTCGGGTACGTGATCGGACATCAGCAGGGCGAAGAGCCCCCAGGCAGCCGCCCGACCGAACACCCGCGTCCGCCGCGAGGAACACGCGAAAAGCGCGGGCCTTCCGCGAACGAAGAAGCGCAGAAGCGGCAGGAGAAGACAGGCGAAGCGGCATCGCGGCAAGAGGACGATGCGCCGCGTCTTGGGGTGCAGGTGCCGCACCCGGACGACGACGTGCCAGGACGCGGCTGGAACAAGTCCCCCGTCAGGTTCTTCCAGAAGTGCTACGACAGGTACCTGGAGCACTACGAGGGTTACGTGCGCCTCGCCGAGCGTCTCCACGCGACACGCGACGAGGCCGGTGCCGACACGCTAGGTAGGCGGGAGTCGGAGGACAAGCTCCGCCGGGCCTACGACGCCATAGACAGGACCACCCAGAGGCTAGACGTTCTCGAGCAACACTACCCCGAGCTTGCAACGGACAGCGATCGCATCTCCTCCCGCATCGGCACAGCCCGCCTCCACGCCGACCTCACCGAACGCTTCGGACGCCCAGGCTGAAGCGGTTTCGCTACGCCCGATGCTCAGAGAGATGTCCAAGCAACCCGTTTAGAGTGACCCGTCCAACAGAATGGAGATGAGATTCTCTGTCCACCGCTAGGGTAGTGGAAGGGGTAGTCTCAACAAAAGAGGGCTGAGGTCTTTCCAAGCTCCGGTCCTCTTTTCATCACTATGGACCTGGCTGCTGAGAGCATGACGTTCTCGGAAGTCCTGTGGAAAAGCCGAAGCCTCGGAACTTCACCGCATGGCAGAATGCAGATGGGTGATCACAGCCCCGCCGGGAGTGACGAGAGGAAGGAGACAAGGCCGTGGCGAATAAGGGCAAGGGCATTGCGCTTCTGCCGGGAGAGCGCGAAACCATCTCGATGGCTGGGAATAAGATGTCGTTCGTGCACAGGGAGCCCGACAGCGCCTATTCTATGGTCGAATAGGCCTCAGAGCCTGGGGCGTCGGGCTCGTCGGTCCACATACACAGGATGACCGATGAGGCGTTCTATGTCCTCGAAGGCACCTTCGGTTTCCAAGTGGACGAACAGACGGTCGAAGGCTCGGCGGGAACTTTCGTGTCCGCACCCAAGGGAACCAAGCACGCGTTCTGGAACCAAGGAGCCACTCCGGCAAGGATGCTCGTTACTATGTCCCCGCCCGGGTTCTGGCGGTACCTAAAGGAACTGGCGGAGGGTTTGGCAGCAGCCGGGGACGACGCGGAGGCCGCCATGAGCCTCCGAGAGAAACTTTCTGAGGAATTCGACATAGAAGTCGTAGGATCGCCACGGCGCGTTGCCAGTTAAGCGGTCGAACCTCCACGAGCAGCCCTCTGCGCTGCAGTATGCGGGATGCTGACCTGGCGGGCGAACTTCTCAGAACGCCGTAGAGGCGAAGTTTGCAGAAAGCCCCTTCTACAGGCTCCCGCGGCGCTCGAGCTGCTCGACCAACCACCTCGCCGTCCGCTCCATGATTCCGAGATCACGCTGCCTGAGCCAAGGGTCGGGCTCGTGGCTCAGGCAGCACAAAGTGCCGTAGAGGCGCCCGTCTGAGAGCACCAGAGGCACCG
>DATDKB010000416.1:0-3221 GCA_036520255.1 Rubrobacter sp.
ATCCGCGTCTCGGTCTCACCGTTCACGGGTGGAGCGCGAAGTTCTGTGCGACGAGCGCCAGCACCATGGATGGCTCGACGGAGGCCGCGGCGCTTGCGGCGGAGATGCCGGCGACCACGCCGATGATGACGAAGATCGAGCTGAACAGGAACAACCCTACGGCGAGCAAGCCGCGCAGGAGGGCCGCGCTCTTGTACTTCTTCTCTAGTTGCTCCTCGGAGCGATGGCTGATCAGGAACCGCTTTTCTCCTCCTTCATCCGCCGGAGCCCCGATGTGCCCGTTCTCCCTGGCAACCCCGAGCACGTACACGGGCGCGTCCAACGGCAACATGCCCTCGACATAACGATAGCCGATGGTGCTAGGCCCCCGCCAAGGTGCACCGTGAGGCCTCCCAGGGTAAAGTTGCCTTCTGTGCCGGTGTTGTTCTCGAAGCGGTTCACTACTTCCAATGCGTCGACCTCGGCATCCTCGCCGCGGATACCGACTACCCCCGAGTCGTCCTCCACAGCGAAGGGCGCGAACCGCTCGTTCGAGGCCATCACCTCCGTACGCCTCCTCGTCCGCAGGTGCCCGTCCGAGTCATAGTCCCTCACGTTGTACTCGCGGATAACCTGGACAGGTAGTAGGGCATTCATGCCCGGCCATCTCGCTCTTGAGAGGCTCTTCGCAACGCAAGGTCCCTTTCACCTCGACGGGCGTGCCCACGGATAGGCCAGCCACCTCGAAAACCTGCGAGGTTTTGACGCGGCGCATGGGATCGGTCTTACGCGATTGCTTGCGCATGGAGTACAGAAGCACCCCCGCGGCAACCCAAATCGCGATGCCGGCTCCCAGGAAGACCAGGGCGAACAACATGTAATCTACCTCCCCGTATCCTGTCCGTAGTATGCGCTATCGGGTTGGGTATCGTACGAAAGAGCAAGCCGCTGCTCTTACTTCGTCCGACTCACCGTCCCTGCCTGACCGTTACTCTGCCTTCGCGCGGGTCCGCGAACCACACCCACAACGCCCCCACACCACCCCTACGCTCGAACCGTGGGGCAATGAGAGGCTACAGCCGACGTTTGTCGGACGGGCGTGTTCGGGTAGAATCGTTTT
Organism: Rubrobacter sp.; assembly: GCA_036520255.1. Lineage (GTDB taxonomy): Bacteria > Actinomycetota > Rubrobacteria > Rubrobacterales > Rubrobacteraceae > Rubrobacter_D. Next base: position 1,100 of record DATDKB010000416.1, read on the forward strand.
TCGTGACCACCCTCGTGCATGTTTCGGATCTGCACTTCGGGCGGCCTGCGGTCGCCGAGCGCCTCGACGCCGTGAGAGAGTTCATCCAGGAGAACTGGCCCGACGCGGTGGCCGTCTCCGGCGACCTGACCCAACGCTGTTCGAACAGGGAGTTCTCGAACGCACGCGCCTACCTGGACTCGCTCGAGGAGACGGCGCCCTGCGTGGTCATCCCCGGCAACCACGACATCCGCTGGCTCGGGGCCGTGGCCCGCAATCTGGGTTTCGCGGGGCTCTTCAGGGAGCAGGCCCACCGCTTCAAGTACTCCAGGTACGCGAGGCACATCTCGGACGATTTGAGACCTTCGCTCGAGGTACCTGGTGCGATCATCGCCGGGGTCAACACGGCCCACGGCATAACGCGCGGTTCGATCACGCGCCGCTTCAGGGACCTCGGCGTTATCGGCCAGGTCAAACACGCCGACATGATGCGCGTGCAGGAGTCCTTCGTGAAGGCCGCCCCCGACGCCGCCCGCATCGTGATGATCCACCACAACCCTATTAGGGGTGAGCTGTCCGGCCGCCACGGACTGGCCAACACGGAGCAGGCCCTCCACGCCTTCGCCGACCTCGGCACGGAGCTGGTCCTCTGCGGCCACGACCACCAGGACGCCATCCACACCATCGAGCGGGGCGCGCACGGCCTCATAATCTCGACCGCGGGAACCATCTCGAACCGCATACGCCCCGGGCGCGCGTCGAGCTTCAACGTGGTCGAGATAGAAGACCACGAGCTCCACATAACGGCCCACGCCTGGCGCCAGGGAAAAGGCTTCGTACCCTCGGAAGACCGCACCTTCCCGCGCCGCGCGGCCTCCCGGCAGACTTGAAGCCCTGAGAGCCGATCCCGAAGATATAATTTGCCGCGACACCGCCCAACTTCACGGAAGGGATACTAAATGTGGAGCAGACTGACCCGCGGCGGCGACGGACTGCCCCGCGAGAAGGTTGACGCCATAGTCCGCCTGATAGACCAGTACCTGGCCGAAGAGGCGAGCCTGCGCAACCTCCAGTCCGACAAGCAAACCATCCATCCCCGCGACCTCCCCCCCGACAAAAGGGAGGCCCTGATCGAAGAGGTCTTCGAGATCCTCAAAGACACGCGTAGATAGCCTTCAGCACGCTCCAGCCTTCGCCTACGCTTGTCAGCAAGTCAGCCGGAGCGTGCTTACGAGCTCTAGTCGACTCGTGGCGGTCCCTGTCTTATGCGGACGCGTAGATCGTCTGGCTCGTTGGGCGGGGTCCAGGGGATTCGATCCACCACGTGGCCCCGGCCTCTGCGTAGGGACGCACGACGGCGGCGGCCCGCCCGGGGTCTTCGCCCGGCGTCTGGCCCTCCCATACGATGTCGAAGGGCGTAGTCTCGGCGCGGTTCTCCTCGGTGTACGCTTTGATCTCGCGTATGGTCTCGGGCGTGATGCCGGGGAAGACTCGGCGCTTCCGCCGATCGTGGCCACGAGCACCCCGTCGTGTCGAAGCGCCCGCCCCATCGACTTCCTGCTCGCCCACGCGCCCACGACCCAGATGGGGATGCGCGGCCTCTGGACGGGTGGCGGCCGGAAGGTCATCTCCTCCAGCTGGTAATGCTCGCCCTCATAGGAGAACGGTTCTTCGCTCCACAACCCGGTGAGTATCTCCAGGCTTTCGTCCAACAACTTTGCCCGAACCTTCCTGTCGGTCGGCTCCCCCACCTTCGAGAAGCCGCCGTCGTCTAGGGCGCCCAGGCCCACAGGCAGCACGAGACGGCCACCGGACAGATGGTCCAGGGCGACCGTCTCGCGGGCCAGCTTCCACGGCCTCCTCCTCGCCGGCGGCGTCAACACGGCCCCTATCCTCACCCCCTCCGTGAGCATGGCCATCGCGGCCATCACTACCCACGGATCGTACGTGTCCATCTCCCCGACACAGATGCCGTCCCAGTAGAAGGCACCGTCCCAACCCGCCTCCTCCGTCTCACGGGCGAGCTCAGCGACCGTGCGCGGATCCCCCATGGGAACCAAAAACCCGTACCGCAAACGTACCTCCTCCACGATACACAAACGGCTATCCCATACGAGTATAGAGCCGTCCGCTGTAGGGGCGG
>DATDKB010000417.1:0-2246 GCA_036520255.1 Rubrobacter sp.
AACTCCTGCCACATCCACCTATCCCTGCGCGGTGAGGATGGGGCCCCCGTGTTCGCCAATGGCCACGAATTTTCGAAGACCTTCGAGTGCTTCCTCGCGGGTCAAGTCGCCTGCCTGCGCGAGTTTATGCTCTTCTTCGCCCCGAACGTCAACTCGTACAAGCGCTACGCCAAGGGCTCCTTCGCCCCGACCGCGGTGGCCTGGGGCAGCGATAACCGCACCTGCTCCCTACGCGTCGTCGGCCACGGTAACTCGTTGCGCGTCGAGAACCGCATCCCCGGCGGCGACGTCAACCCGTATCTGGCCATCGCGGCCATGATCGCCGCCGGGTTGCACGGTATCGAGAACGAGCTTCCGCTGGAAGACGAGTTCGCCGGCAACGCCTACGAGACGGATAAGCCGCACGTCCCCACCAACCTGCGCGAGGCGCACGATCTCTTCTCGGGGAGCGGGGCGGCCCGCGCTGCGTTCGGGGACGAGGTCGTCGATCACTACCTGAACATGGCGCGCGTCGAGATAGAGTCCTTCGAGGCGGCCGTCACCGACTGGGAACGATACAGGAACTTCGAGCGACTGTGAACGGGAAGTCCAGGCCAACCATCGGCGTTACGGCGGCGACCGAGAACGTTAGCTACGGCGTCTGGAGCGAGGTTCCCGCGTTTATGAGCCCCGCGAGCTACGTGCGTGCCGTCCAGAGGGCCGGCGGGCGTCCCGTGCTCTTGTTGCCGGATCCGGAGGACGCGGAAAACCCCGCTGGGGTGCTCGACATGATCGACGCCCTGATCGTCACCGGAGGCGCTGGCGACGTCGACCCCGCGCTTTACGGTCAGGAGCCCCACTCTGAGACCGGACCCGTGCAGGAGGAGCGCGACGCCTACGAGCTCGCGCTCGTACGCGCCGCCATCGGACGTCGCATGCCCGTCCTGGGCATCTGCCGCGGGATGCAAGTTATCAACGTGGCCTACGGGGGCGGCGTCGAGCAGCACCTCCCCGACGCTGTCGGCCACGAGGGCCACCGCCACACCCCTGGCACCTTCGCCGACCACAAGGTCGACCTCGAAGCGGGCTCCCTCGCCGCCACGGCCGTGGGGGCCGAGAGGACGCCGGTCAAATCCCACCATCATCAGGGGGTCAGGGAGATCGGGGACGGCCTAGTCGTCACCGGCCGCTCCGAAGACGATACGGTCGAGGCCCTCGAAGACCCTTCCTGCCCTTTCGTGCTCGGCGTGCTCTGGCACCCCGAAGAAGACGAAAAGAGCCAGCTGATAAACGCACTCGTATCGGAGGTATCCTAGTTGTTAGACATAATCAACCCGGCCACAGATGTCGTATTGGAGAGCCTGGACCCGGCCACCGAAGACGACGCCGACAGGGCCATCGCCCGCGCCAAAGAGGCGTTCCCCGCGTGGAGAAATATAGAGCCCGCAGATCGCTCGCGTCTGCTCAGGCGCCTCGCCGACGCCCTCGACTCCGAAGTGGAGAGATTGGCGCAACTGGAGTCGAAGAACACGGGCAAGCCTATTGTCGATTCTCGCGGCGAGATGGGAATGGTGGCCGAGACCTTCCACTACTACGCGGGAATGCCTGAGCGCCTGCTAGGCGACACCATACCCGTCTCCGGGGGCGTGGATGTTACGTTCCGCGAGCCCCTTGGCGTCGTCGGGCTCATCGTCCCGTGGAACTTCCCGCTCACCATAGCGAGCTGGAAGATGGCACCGGCGCTCGCGGCGGGCAACACGCTCGTCCTCAAGCCCGCAGAGCTCACGCCGCTGACCGCCATCGAGTTCGAGCGTATAGCGCGTGAGGCCGGCATCCCAGACGGCGTCGTAAACGTCGTCGTCGGTCCGGGGAGCAAGGTAGGAAAGCGGATCGTCGAGCACCCTGACGTTGCCAAGGTCGCTTTTACCGGCTCGACGGAGGTCGGCAAAGGCATCATGGCCGGGGCCGCCAGCACCATAAAGCGCGTCACGTTAGAGCTCGGCGGCAAGTCGGCGAACGTGATCTTCGCCGACGCCGACCTGGAGAAGGCGGCCGCTTCGGCGCCCGTCGCCGTCTTCGGCAACGCCGGCCAGGACTGCTGCGCCCGCTCGCGCATCCTCGTCCAGAGGGGCGTCTTCGACGAGTTCCTTTCGCTGATGGAGCCCGCCGTCACGGGGATGCGGGTCGGGGACCCGTTTGACGAGGATACCGACATGGGACCCCTGATCTCCGCCGATCACCGCGAGAAGGTGGCCGCGTACGTTCCA
>DATDKB010000418.1:0-6741 GCA_036520255.1 Rubrobacter sp.
GTAGCGGAAATAGAGGTGCGCCCCTCCCCCACCTGTCGCAGCACACGAGGTCTTCGGGGGCTGGCCGCGGGAGAGTTCGAGCAGGGCCATGGAGTCCGTGCCTTCTCCTGAGTCCACGTCGAGAACGAGGAGGCCCGAGCACTCCCCCGTGGGGATCGCCTAGGGGGCGCGCTCGGCCATCTGGACCACCACCGGCGTATCCGCGCCCCGTCGGTGGTCGCCTTCAGAAAGCCCTCCGCCGTAAGGGGCCTCTTTCCCCCCGGCTCGCACGGAAAGACGGGAATACCACGCCCGGCGTAGAGGAGCGCCCCCCTGAGCAGCTCGCGCGAATGGCCCGCGACTCCCCCACCGGTCCCCGGTTCGCCACCCGGGCCGCGCGGCCCGCTGCGGGCCCTCGATCTGCTGCGCCGTCTTAACGTCGGGGTCGCGTCCTTCTCCCACCACGCAGACATCATAGCCGTTCCTTTGGTTCAGCTGTATGGCCCCGCCAGGCGCGTCCCGACCCTTGGCAGGGGAACGCGCCGGTCTCTCCCGCACCGGGAGGTCGCGGGTGTTGCCGCTCGCAAGCGACAGCGGCGGGCAACGGCCCACCGGACGGAGTTTCGCGACGGAACGGCCCACCACGATTCGCTCGGTGCGATCCAGCACGGCCAAGGAGAGCGCCAGATTGTCGCCGGGACTCTCCGAGAAGACACCCGGAAAACCTCGGGCCTCGGCCTCCTTGGCCAGCGCGACGACGTCGGCCCTTCTTCCGGTAAGGTCGTTGGCAAAGAGGTACGGCTTCTGGACCATCGGGACCTCCCCATCGTCGCCCACAACCCGGCGTGGGCAGTGTAAGGCCACGCGGTCTACGGGACAATCGCTTTCTCGCCGCCCCCATTCGATGCGACCGATACGGCGTTCGGAACGGCCGCTCACTGGCAAAGCGCACAGGCAAAGCGCACACGCAATGCCTTAGGCGGCGCACGTGAGGGCCCCTGCGGCTAGCGTGAAGGAGAGCCTTTGCCCCGTGTACGCAGCGAGTCTCTCGCATGGTGATCGAAAACGTTGCTCGCCGGCGCGGCGCGCTTCGCCACCGGCTTCGCCACAGAAAGGATCGGACGTGCGGCGTTCTGCGGCCAGCTCCGGGCCCTACTAGTTCCCTGGGTCCTAATCCGTATCCTTCGAGGAACCGTTGGCGGGACTCTCGGATGGTCGCAGGCGGCGGTCGTCCCCTCCCCCACTCCCCTCGGCCCGTAGGTTCTGGGTCGTAAAGACTACCTCGCGCGCCTCTGGCAGCCACGGCCGCGACGAGCCCTAGGGCGCCGAGGCGGACGCCACGGCCAGATTCGGTACCTGCTACGAGTTAGGCGTGTCGGGACCCTCCCGCCTCCCCGGAACGCCTCCCTCCCCGAGCGGGTACCATTTCTCCTCGAGCCAGCGCTCGAGCAGCCCGTCCACGAGCAGGCTAAAGGAACCGCTCCCGCCGGGCGCGACCCGCTCGTCCATGAGGGCCCGGTCGACCTCGCGCTTTATGTCCTTCCTGACGTACGCCCCAACCACCTTGCGGTCCGGGTCGTTGCGCAGCGCCGAGGGATCGCGCTTCCTCCGTCGCCTCCGGCGCCCCGTCGGCCCCTCCCCGGCGAGCGAGCGCGCCAACTCGCGCGTCCCGTCGTCGCCACCGGCGTTGCCGCCCGCGGGCGCATCGGCGCCCGTCCGCGCGTCGGTATGCCCCTCCCCGGCGGGCTCCGCTGCCCCCTCCTGCGCCGCGCCGCGCTCCCCCTCCCCCACCTCGCGTTCCTCGGCCGGACGCGGACGCTGGTTCGTGCCCAGCCAGTCGTACCTGCCCTTGTGCCTTCCCATCGCTTCGGTCCCTGCCTTCCCTTTTAGGCGCTGCGCCGGCTCGCGCCCAGGTCGCGCGTCCTCAGGTCCCTTACCCAGTCCACCAGCTCGTCGCCAACCCTCACGTAGTCCTCCCACGCCTTGTGGGCCTTACGGCTCGGCACGTCCTTGACGAGCACCCCGAGGTCCGTCGCCTCCACGAACGCCTCGTAGCGCCTCACCTCCGAGCGGAACATGGGCACCTCGAGCCTCTCGAGCTGCGCCCTCGCCTCCGGTCCCCTCCTGTAGGGCCAGGGCGGCACCACCGTTAGCAGCACCCGGAAGACCTCCTCCCTCCCGACCGCCCGCACATCCTCGATGGTCTGCAGCACGGTATCGAGCTCCATGCCGCCTGGCATCGCGGGCATGACGAGCACCTCGCTTTGCACGGCGAGCTCCTCGACCTCCCACTTCTCGGGGCTCCCCTTCACGTCCACCACGACGTGCTCGGGGGAAAGCTCCCCCACCACCCGGGCGGCGTCCTCCTCGCCGACAACCCCGAACGGAAACCCACCGCCCCTTTGGGAGGCCCTGAAGGCGTTCCTGCTCGGGTCGGTGTCCACGAGCACCACCCGCTGCCCCCCACCTAAGCCCGCCAGGTAGCCCGCCAGGTGCAGCGCCGTCACCGTCTTGCCCACGCCGCCCTTGCGGCTCACCACGGAAACGTTCATCCCGCTTGACCTCCCTCTTTGCCAGTCCCCCGGGCGAACCGGCCGCGCGTCCGCGACGCGACGGTCCGCCTCAACAAGGCCATGTTACACGGCCTTATCCGGTTAGGCAATTAATTACTCGGTTAGGCGATTAATCGGATAAGATCCACGAGTCGGCTGCGGGGTCGCTACCCGGGCGTCGGCGGTAGACGGGGTTCCGGCGCTGCCGCGGGGCCGAGGCGCGACGAGCGGCTGCTACGCCGCTTCGACGTGGAGGACGTGGGGGGAGGGGCAAAGTGGCGTCCGGCGCCTCAGCGGCCCGCCCAGACGCCGCAGGGAGCAAATCTCGAGCGATCCGCGGCCCGCAGACAGTCGCCTGCTCCCGAGCGTCCTCGTGAGCCCAAGACCATCATTCCGCCGAGGCGCCGCGTCCGTTGGCGGGCGACGGCCTCGTTCTGGGGCAAAGCATTTCTGATTAATCGCCTAACCGGATTCCTTAACCGATTAACTGCCTAACCGAATAAGGGAGAGGATCCGTGGTTCTCGAGGCTTGGCCTGAGGCGTCTCGTGGGTGCCGGGGGGTGAGGGAGCGGCGGACGGCACCGCGGTGGGCGTCCGACGAGGCGCCCCGGTACCCGGGGAAGGGCCGCGCGATGCGCCCTTTCGGGGTGTTTTGTGAGGCAGGAGGAGGGTGGGGCGTCGTGCGCTATCGGGCAAACGGCCAGGGCTTATCCTACGGGCCTCCACTACGCAATGCGGGCTTGCTTTGAGTTGCGCCTTCCGGTCTTGGAGCCCTCCGATAGGCCCCCAACGCTTCCCGCGCCCGGTCTTCGGTGCCGCCCACTGGGCTACGGGGGCGGTGACCCTTGGTGGTGACCCTTGACGCCTCCTTCGCTACGGTTTCTCGCCCTGGCCCACCGCCCGCCATCGCTACTCGAGAGGTCCCGACCAGGCGGGTTTCGGCGCCACGTGTTTACCGACGTGGGCTTCGCGGGGTAGAAGAGGGCGGATACGGGCTCTGGTCTTCGTATGGGGCGCGCAGCGGAGGGATCACGGGCGGCGCGATCAGGGCCCGGCCAAGTTCTCGCGCGTCTCGTCCTGGGTCCCGTGCTCTTCCTCCTGCTCGCCTTCCCCGTCACCCTCGAGCTCCGAGAGGAGCACAGTGAGTATGATCCCGACTCGAGCACCACGCTTGCGTTGGCAGGGGAGAGGCCGTCAAGTCCAGAGTTTCTACCTATAATACTCCCAGGCAACAAAGCACCAAACGAGGAGCAGCGCGACGCAACAACCCGAAGCCAAATCGAGGGAAGGCAGGGTAAAGAAACCAAAATCCAGAAAGAAAAAAGCAACCCCAGCCAAGGAGTAAGTGGTACCTACAGGGCTGCGAACGAGGGAGGACACGGGGAGCGGGGGAGAGGCCCAAATCTTCCCATCCGGGCAGAAAGCACCTGAATGTATTATGCATTGATAGCCTTGTCCTGAGCTCGATCGAGGGTGCAAAGGAGAAAGCGGTTTTGAGGTTCGGGAGGACCGAGGTAGAGGTAAAGGTCGCCTTCGAGCGAGAGCGACGGAGAGGCAAGTAGCAACCATGGAGCCCGGTGGGGGGGAGAGGATCACGAGGACTCCTCATCGGGATCTTGCCTTTTAGTATTATGTCGCCATGCCCTGTCAGGCCATCGAGTACGGTTGGCCCGTCGCCGGCGCGGGCCGTGCCTTGACAGCCCCATCTCAGGTTAGTGGTGCTACCTTGCCGATCACGAGGCGGATCTTCGCGGTGGGGGACAGCAAAGATCGCAACTCGGCGTCGAGGATGTCCTTGAACCTAGTGGCAATGTATTCCTCGGCGAACGTGCTGGGCACGGCCACGACCAGGGCGTCGGCTTCCAACCCGACGGCGCGTGCGCCCTCAAACCACACCCGCAGGCTTGAGACGTCGATCCTATCCGCCACGCGCGAGAGAACATCCTCCCAGATGCGAGTCGCCTGCTCGTGGGGCTCGTACAACGTCGGCTCTTCTTGACCGTCTCTGTTGCTCTGTCCTTCGGCCGACTCGACCGGTGCGACGTCCGCCTCGTACAACCTGCGCTGTGGGGGTTCGATCGGCAGCGGCAATCGCTCGCCGATGTACTTCTTGAGCCACGCGCCCGGCTTTCGTACGTTCTTCTGGTACGGGAGGGCCTCGACGTAGAACCGGCAGGCTTGTGCGCCCTGCTCATGGATGAGTGTTCTGGCCACATTCGGCCAGACCTCGTTCCGAAGGAGCGCCCGGTACACCCCGCTCTCCTCCGGTCCCCAAGACCGATCCAAGTAACTCCTTACGCTCACGAATTCCTCGGCCACGCGATAGTGGACGCGGTTACCTTCGTAGACAACCGCCGCAAGAAACCCCCGATCTTTCATCTCCCTATGGGAGGGCTCGAGTTTCTCCTTCACCTTCGAGGGCTGCTTGTAACTCGCGGGCATGCCTATGTGGTCCTTGAGCACCATGAGGTCCTCGCTCCACGTGAGGCCATCGCCCCGCTTGTAATCGATGCGCCTGTACAGGCTCTTCGCGTAGCCCTTCGACAAGGAAAGACAGAAGCTTAAGTCGAGCTGCTTTATGTGGCCGTGAGTGAGACTCCGGACCAGGATCTCGTCAAACCTCAGCTTATGGCGCTCCGTCGCCCGTCCGTAGCGATCCTCGTTGGCCTCGAATTCGACCCGCCAGGGGATGAAGTGCGCGCTGCCATACGCCTTCTTGTCCTTCCGGTAGAAGGCATCGATGGCATCCATCAGCGTCTTGTTGATCTTGAGTATCGAGTCCCTCACCCTCCTGTAGTTCTTGCCGTTATCCTTTAGGCCAAGTATGTTCAAGACCTCGTATAGGGTGAAAGGTATCTTTCCGTCCTCTGGTATTCCCCCGAGTTTCTCCTTCGCGAGCGCGTGCATCGCCAGGTAGACGTCTCCATCGAAGACACTAAGCTCCCCATACTCCTCGGGTGGTCGCCACCGCCACATGCGCTGGCCCACGCTGCCATCAGCCTTTCTGTACTCTTGAACGTATTCGCGGTACCCGTTCTTACCGACGCTCACCCGACCACCGAAGAGCGGTGGCTCTTCGAGGTTCAGCTCGACGTTGACGATCTCCGGTGCTTTCTCTTGCTCTTGGCGTGCCAACGCTCTGCCTGCCTCAGACACCCATAACCTCCCTGTTAACAAACCTCCCTGTTAACATAAGACAGAACATTAAACACAAACATAACATCATGTAAACTGACGAGTCCCGCCCGAAAGCGTCCGTTTGCAGGGGTTTCATTTGCTGGATTTCCCCCAGGGGTCGGTAATCTCCCCCGAGACGGTCGGTAAAGTCGCCCAAGAGGATCGGTATTCTTTCCCCACAGAATCGGTAAAAGTACCCTCCGAGGATCGGTATTCTTTCCCTACAGGGTCGGTAATCTTTCCCTACAGGGTCGGTAACCGTTGGACGACGCCGAACCGCGCGTCATATTCCTCAAAATACCGCTGTCAGGCAGTATTTGTTCCACCAGCGGCGGCAGCGTACACTGCGATACTCTCATTGGAGGGTCCCGTCTTTCCCCGTAGGGTCGGTATTCTTTCCCCACAAGGTCGGTATTCGGAGTCTGTTGCTATTTATTCTGTCGGTTTCCCGGCATGTTTGAATGCCGGATTTCCCCACAGGGTCGGCATGGGTGAGGCCGAGCTCTTCAACCGGACGCTCCTCGAGAAGGGCTACGCCGAGGTCCTCACGATAGAGCCCAACGACCTCTACGCCGAATGCTTCGAGGCCGCCGAAAGCAACGCCCGCGAGTCCGGGATCGGCCTCTGGGCCGAGGGCGAGATCACCGGTGGGCCCGCCGCGGAGCAGTACGACGGGGCCGCGCCCGAGACGACCACGGAGGATGTTCCGCCGGACACCCTCCCGACCGAGAACGCGCCGACGGAGGACCCAACGCAATAGGCCCCAGGAGACCGGGAACGATCCCGCGGCGGAGGATCCGGCGCGCCAGTCGCCGGCGGCCGAGCGGCAGTACGGGCAGTCCCCGCCGCCGGAGGCACGCTCGCCCGAGCGGGAGGTCCAGGAAGAGGAGGGCCAGGACCCGGAAATCCAAGACGACGAAGTGCAGGACCCCGCAGTGCAAGATCCCGAGGTGCAGGAGTCTGTCGCCCCTTCGGGCGGCGGCGAGGCCGCGGTACTCCGGTCCGGCGCTTCGCCGGCCCCGAGCGTGGAAGC
>DATDKB010000419.1:0-4044 GCA_036520255.1 Rubrobacter sp.
CCACGGATCGATGCCGCCAGTCCTCCTGATAGACGAGATCGACCGTGCCGACGACGAGTTCGAGGCGTTCTTGTTGGAGATACTCTCCGAGTTCGCCATCACCATCCCCGAGCTTGGGACGATACAGGCCGAGCGTCCGCCAGTCGCCGTCCTGACCTCCAACCGGACCCGCGAGGTTCACGACGCCCTCAAGCGCCGCTGCCTGTACTTCTACATAGACCATCCAGGCCTCGAGCGGGAGGTGGAGATCGTTCGTCTCAGGGTCCCGGGGGCTGAGGAGCATCTGGCCCGCCAGGTGGCGCAGGCCGTCCAGAACCTCAGGAACATGGATCTCTACAAGCCGCCAGGCATCGCGGAGACCCTGGACTGGACCGAGGCGCTCGTGGCCCTCGGGGCGAAGGAGCTTGATGAAGACCTGATCTCCGCCACTCTAGGCTCGGTCCTCAAATACCGCGAGGACCAGCAGCGCACGATGGGCATGGCCCTCAGCTTGCTAGCGGGCGGCGGTGCCTGAGACCGCCCCGCCCCCGATGCTTGACGCGGCCGTCACCTTCGGGCGCGTGTTACGCAAGATGGGGCTGCCAGCGGGCCCCGACCGGGTGGTCGAGTTCGTGCGGGCCGTCGAGGAACTGGACGTTACCGACCGTGAGGACGTGTACTGGGCAGGCAAGGTCACGTTGTGTTCCAGCCCCGACCACCTGGAGCTCTACGATCGCGCGTTCCGCCTGTTCTGGGACGGGGAGGAACCACCGCGCATCGTTTCGCCCCCAAAGTCCCAGTTCTCCTTCTCCGCGGCCGAAGACTCCGTGCAGCCGCCGAAAAAGACGGTCGAGAAAAGCGAGAAAGGCGAGGAGGCCGTCCGGCTCCGCTACAGCCCCGTGGACATTCTGCGGAAAAAGGACTTCGCCGACTGCACACCGGAGGAGTTCGCCGAGCTGCACCGGCTCATGGCTGACCTGAACCTCTCGGGAGGTTTGCGAAAGAGCCGGCGCCTCGGTCCCGCGCCCAGGGGCAGCCACGACACCCGGAGGACGCTCAGGGACGCCCTGCGCACAGGCGGCGAGCCCGTGCGCCACCGCTACCGTAGGGCCAGGGATCAACCTCGGCGGGTTGTCTTGTTGTGCGACGTCTCCGGTTCGATGGCCTCCTACAGCCGGACCCTTCTGCGGTTCATGCACGCGAGCGTCGCTTCTGGAGAACCCGTAGAAGCCTTCGTTCTTGGGACCAGGCTCACCCGCGTCACCCGCGAGCTCGCCGACCGTGACCCGGACCGGGCGCTCGGAGAGGCTTCGCGCGCCGTCGAGGACTGGTCAGGCGGGACCCGCCTCGGCGACACCATCAAGGAGTTCGTGGACCGCTGGGGACAGCGCGGCATGGCGCGCGGCGCCGTGGTGGTCATGCTCTCGGACGGCTGGGACCGCGGAGACGTTACGGTGCTCGCCGAGCAGATGTCCCGCATCGAGCGTCTGGCCCACCGGGTCATCTGGGTGAACCCCCTCAAGGCCACCCCCGGCTACCAACCCTTGGCCCGAGGCATGGCCGCCGCGCTCCCGCACGTGGACGTGTTCATCTCCGGCCACAACTTCGAGTCGTTGGAAGAGCTCGCCTGCGCCATCTCCGGCGTAGCAGCAAGCGAGAGATAGAATGATGAAGCTTGTCAGCATTTCAGCTAGTCAGCCGGTCACCGAAAAGCTGAAGTGCTGAAACGCTGTCGACCGAAGGGAGACACACCTTGAACCCGGTAGTGGACAAAGTCGCGGGTTGGCGCGAGGAGGGGAAGAAGGCCGCGCTGGCGACCGTGGTGAAGGTCGAGCGATCGGGGCCGCTGGGTCCGGGGACTTCGATGGCCGTCTCGGAGGATGGTCAGGTTGCGGGTTCCGTAAGCGGCGGGTGCGTGGAGCCTGCCGTGTTCGAGGAGGCGATGGCCGCCATCGAGAGCGGCGAGCCGAAGTACCTCACCTACGGCATCTCCGACGACGAGGCCTTCGGGGTGGGCCTGACGTGCGGCGGGATCATCCACATCTTCGTCGAGAGGGTTGACTGGTAGCCGTGGGCGAGTTGCTCAGGCGGTGGCATGCCGCCCTGGTGGAGCAGTCGCCGGTGGCTATGGCGACGGTCATCGAAGGGCCGGGGTTGGGGAGCAAGCTGCTGGTCGCGCCAGAGGATCACGTGGGAACGGCTGGCAACGCGGAGTTGGACAAGGCCGTTGTGGAGGCGGCGCGCGGGCTGCTGGAGGGTGGCAGGACCGAGACGCGGCACTTCGGGCCTCGGGGACAGCGCCGCATGGAGGACGTGGCGGTCTTCGTCCAGTCCTTCGCCCCGCCGCCCAGGATGTACGTGTTCGGGGCCATAGACTTCGCTTCGGCCGTCGCCCGCATCGGCAAGTTTATGGGCTACAGGGTTACGGTTTGCGACGCCAGGGCCGTGTTCGCTACGCGCGAGAGATTCCCCAGCGCGGATGAGGTCGTGGTCGCGTGGCCGGATGAGTTCTTGAAGACGGCGGAGGTGGATAAACGGGCCGTGATCTGCGTCCTCACCCACGACCCGAAGTTCGACGTCCCCGTGCTGAAGGCGGCGCTCGCGACGGAGGCCGGCTACATTGGGGCGATGGGGAGCCGCAGGACCCACAACAACCGCACGGCGCGCCTGAAGGAAGAGGGCGCGACCGACGAGGACCTCGCGCGCATCGCCAGCCCTATCGGCCTCGACATCGGGGCACGCACGCCTGAGGAGACTGCGGTGGCCATCGCCGGGGAGATCATCGCGCTCAGGACCGGGCATTCGGGGGGACGGCTCGCCGAGCGCTCAGGGGCAATTCATGCTCCAGAGCAAAGGGAGGCCGCGCCCACGGGTGGAAGTTGATCGAGGCCCACCCGGAGCGGGTTGAGCGGGTGGAGATCGACGCTCCGCTGCCGCCAGACGTGGATACCCCTGAGGACTACGATCTTGCGCTCGCCCACTGGCGGAGCATTGCGTAGTGGGATCTCCGCCATCGTGCTCGCCGCAGGGGCGGGGAGCCGGTTCGGGGGCGGGAAGCTGCTTGCGCCGCTGGGGGGAAGGACCCTGATCGAGGCGACGCTCCTCGGGCTGCGCGAGGCTCCGGTTGATGAGACAATCGTCGTGGTGGGGAACGACGCGGAGGGGTTGCGTGGTTTTTGCGAGTCTTACGGGGTCCACATCGCGGAGAATCCGGACTGGGCCGAAGGGATGGCTACTTCGGTGAAGAAAGGTCTGGCCGCTTGCTCGCCCGACGCACGCGCCGCCGTCGTCGTGCTCGCGGACCAGCCGCTCATAGGGGCGAAGGCCATAGAGAGGCTAGCGGTAGCCTACGAGGAAGGGGCGAGCGTGGCGGTGGCGACGTACGGCGGCGAGCGGCGCAACCCGGCGCTCTTCACCCGTGGGGTGTGGACGATGCTCGAGGAGGAGTTGTCGGGAGATGAGGGGGCGAGAGGGTTCTTGAAGGGACATCCTGAGATGGTAACGGAGGTGCCGTGTGATGATGTAGCCGACCCCACCGACGTGGACACCGTGGAAGACCTGCGGCGCCTGGAGGCGCGGCTTGGGTAGGCCAGACGAGCCAGAAGGAGGCTAGACGATGAAGTTGGAGAACGATTTTACGGTCGACACGTCGATAGACGAGGCCTGGAAGGCGTTGAACGACCTCGAGCGGGTGACCCCGTGTCTGCCGGGGGCGCAATTGACGGCCGAGGTCGGTGACGAGTACGAGGGGACGATGACCGTCAAGATGGGCCCAGTAACCCAGAAGTACAACGGCACCGTCAAGATCGAGGATGCCGACGAGAGCGCGCACCGGGCCGTGATCCGGGCCGATGGCAAGGACGCCCGTGGGCAGGGCACGGCCTCGGCCACCATAACCTCCACCCTGAGCGAAGAGAACGGCGGCGTCCACGTACTGGTGGAGACCGACATGCACCTCACAGGGAGGGTCGCCCAGTTCGGACGCGGCATGCACAAGGATGTGGCGACCAAGATCATGGGCCGCTTCGCCGACTGCCTGGAGAAGGAGCTTTTCTAGAGGGGGAA
>DATDKB010000420.1:0-9149 GCA_036520255.1 Rubrobacter sp.
GGTGCGGCGCGAAGAGGGACCAGTCCGAGGTTTCGCGGGCTGAGATCCAGGCCTGCTCGGCCAGGGCCGTCGCGCGCGAAGTCTCGGATACCAGGCGGGTCGGCAGCCTGACCGCCCGATCGTGCTGGCGCCTTGCGAGGCGCAACAACTCGGCATCGTCCGATCCCGACTCCCGCTCGCCAGCGCCTTGGAGGAGCCTGGCGGTTTCCGGCGAGACAAGCATCTCGTGCGCGACACGGGCAAGGCTCGCGAGTTGCTCGGCGCGGCCTCCTACACCGCCTTCTGGCATGTAGGTCTGCCTATCCCAGGCCAGCACCGAGGCGGCGGAGCGTAGGTCACCGATCGTCGCCAGACGCTCTCTTAGCGGTCCGAGATCCTCGTTGATTACTTCGGAGATCACGCGCGCCATACTAGCATCGTGGGGCCCGTCCGTTGCTCGGGCGTATGGTATCGAGCGGATGGGTATATGAGAATGTAGCCTAGGAACCTTAAAGAACGGGGAAGGTGCTATGAACGGTTTGCTCAAAGGGGCGCTCGCTGTGGGTGGTGGGGCCGCGGGTGTTGCCGTCTTGTGGAGGACGTTGTTTCCGGGGCCCAGGCGCAGATACGAGTCCTGGGAGAGGAAGCCGTACAAGGATTTTCCCAAGAAGATTCTCGTCCTCGGCGGGGGTTTCGCAGGCTACAACGCGGTCGCCAGGCTCTGCAGGCTTTCCAGAAACCGCGACGACGTGGGCGTCATGCTCATCAACCGGGAGAACTACTTTACCTTCTGGCCGATGCTGGCTAGCGTCATCGGGGGCGACGTCGAGACGCACAACGTGGCGCAGCCGTTGCGCCGGACGCTCATCAGACTCGGCGCTAGCTTCCGGCGGGCCGACCTCGAGAGCGTGGACCCCGACAGACAGGTGGTCAGAGCCGCCGGCAGGGAGTTCCCATACGACCATCTCGTGCTCTCGCTCGGGGCACAGCCGGCTTACTTCGATATTCCCGGCGTAGAAGAGCACGCCATCAGCATAAAGGGAATCGGGGCGGGAGAGGAGATCTGCGACCGCGTTATCGAGCGCTACGAGGAGACCACGCTCGAGGGCGACGTGCCCGACTCCAAGCTAACCTTCGTCGTAATAGGGGGCGGCTCGACCGGGGTAGAGGTCGCGGCAGAGCTGCACAACCTGTTGCAAGAACTGCTCGTCCCTGACTACCCGAACATCAACCCGGATCGTCCGAAGATCATCCTTATCGACGCCAACAAGGAGGTCCTGAAAGAGCTGGACCCCGCCCTGCGTCGGGTGGCCCAGATGAGGTTACACGACCTACGTGTAGAGGTGCTGAATAACGTCAAGGCCAGGGAGGTGAGGGCGGACAGGGTGATCCTCACCGACGGGCGCGAGATCGCGACCGAGAACGTGATCTGGACCGCCGGCGCCCGCGCGAGCAAGAAGCTCGACGACCTGCCCTTTCCCCACGACGAACGCAAGGGCCTCACGGTAGACCGCTATATGCGGGTCGAGGGCTACGACAACGTGTGGGGAATCGGCGACTGCGCTGCTACCTTGGAGGAGGACGGTACGCCCGTGCCGCCCAACGCACAGGCCGCCGTGCAGGAGGGCGAGGCCGTGGCCGAAAACATTATCGCCGTGCTAGACGGCGGCGAGCCAGAGCCCTTCCGATACAAATCGCTGGGTCAACTCGTGGAGCTTGGGAGCGAGTTCGCCGTCAACGAGGTCATGGGCGTCAAGTTCAGCGGGCAGATTGCGGCCCTGTTCTGGCGGGCGACCTACCTCTACAAGCTGGAGAGCCCGCAGAGCCGGGCCAAGATCGCAGCCGACTGGCTGCTCGACATCTTCTACGATCCGCCTGTAACGCAGATCCGCAGGTAGGCGCCAGACGACTTCCGGGGCGCAGCGCCTGCGACGGGGCTGGTCTCTCAGCTGTTCCGGCCCCATCGAGGCGAATGGAGCGTCGGCTAGAACACATCCTCGCAGTCGTAGAGGATGTCGTCGATCGGGTCCCCATCCAAGACCCTGTCGGCGGAGACGGTGTCGCTGTCGAGAGCAAGGCTATTGGGGCTGGCGTAGACCCCGCAATCTATGTAGTCCCGACGGTCATCGTCGGCAAAGATAGGATCGTTGCCGGTTGCTGGTGAGGTACTCATCTTCGTCGGTTCCCCCGAACAGCCCGCCGACGTCGTGGCGCCGGTAGGAAATTTCGAGCTCTTCGCAGCACCAAAGCACCTTCTGTACGTTGAGCGAATTCTTCCTGCCCCAGACTTCCAGCATGCGCCTGCACCTTACTCCATAGTGATTGAATTGGCTCGATCGTGCCTTGCGGGCTCAAGTCTAACCGCTCACGCAGCCTTGTTCCCGGATGACCCTGTATGCAGGCGGTGCAGAACAAGATCGGGGCTCAAGAGGCTCGGCTAGCTGAAGTGCTCCAGACGCGTGGAAAATGCCGTAGGGTGCCAGGGCCGTCAAAGTCCTGTCCATCGGTTAAGATAGCCTCTCTTATGGATCGTGAGACGCCGAGGAAGTTTGCCACCACTCCGGGCACGCGCGATGTATTGCCGCCCGAGTCTACACGTCTGCTCGAGGTGCAGGCTCGTATCAGGGACCGCTTTAGGCTGTTCGGATTCAGGGAGGTCGTCACCCCGGCGTTGGAGTACTCGGAGGTGATCGAAGAGCATGGCCTCCGCGACGCCTCCTACAAGCTTTTCGACCAGGATAACCAGATGCTCTTGCTAAGACCCGAGATGACGACGCCGATGGCCCGCGTCGTCGCCCAGCGTCTCGCAGGCAGTCCGCCGCCGCACAAGCTCTCCTACGTCCTGCCCGCATACCGCCGCGCGAGCGTTGGCCGCGGGCAGAGCGCGGAGCTGTACCAGGCCGGCGTGGAAGTCGTAGGCTCCGCGAGCCCCAAGGAGGACGCGGCCACCATCGCACTGCTGGTCGACGTACTGCAGAACCTTGGCCTGGACACTCCTTCAGACTTCGCCGTCGTGCTCGGCCAGTCTGCCTTCTACTCAGGCTACCTGCGCCACGCAGCCCCCGCCGCCGCCACGCCCGTGACCGCCGCCCTAGCCGCCAAGGATCTCGTCGCAGTAGACGCCATAGCGCGGGCCTTGCCGCCCGATGCCGCCGCCGGAGTCCGCGGGATACCTCGCCTCGTCGGTTCAGCGACGGACGGCTCTATCGTCGAGGAGGCAGAACGCTTCGCGGTGGGGGAGGAGGCCACGGCGGCCCTGGAGAACCTGAAGGAGATATTGCGCCAGCTGGAGGCGAACGGCGCGCTCGGGTCGGTCATACTGGACCTCGGTCTGATCGGGCGACACGACTATTACACCGGCGCGATCTACGAGGTCTACGCCTCGGGCCTGGGGTTCACCGTCGCCAACGGCGGGCGCTATGACAACCTCCTCAGGCGCTTCGGGAAGGAGATGCCGGCTACCGGCTTCGCCATCTACCTGGAGAGGCTTCTATCCGTGCTCCCCGAAAAAGGGCCGCAGCCCCTGCTCATCCTCGTCGGGGGGGACGTCGAAAGCGTCGAGGCCGCGGCACGTCTGCGCGATAACGGCGTACCCGTGTTGCGCCTTTCGGAGGATTTCACGCCCGAGGCAGCCGCGGAGTACGCGAGAAGCGTGGAGGCGGCCTGGATCTCTTATCCCTCCGAGGGAGGCGTCAAGCTAGCCACCGTCGACCCCCCCGTAGAGTTCGCATTCATGGAGTATGGCTCCGTCGCGAAGGCGGTGCTCTCGTGAGTGGGCTGCGCGTCGCCGTACCGAAGGGTGCGATCTTCGAGGACGCCCTGTCGGCGCTCGAAGCGGCTGGCCTCCCCGCCGAGATTGTCCGCGAGAACGGGCGCAGGCTCGTCTACAAGGCTAAAGACACGGAGTTCATCGTCAGCCGGCCCTCAGATGTGCCCGTCTTCGTCGAGTACGGGGCCGCCGACGTCGGCATCGTCGGTAAGGACGTGCTAGAGGAGCACCGATTCAACGTGGTCGAGCTTGGGGATCTTGGGACGGGCGGATGCCGCATGATCCTGGCCGCTCCGCAGGACAGGGCAGAGGACGTGCGGCTGGCCATTCGCCACGCCGAGGTCGTCAGGGTAGCGACCAAGTTCCCAGATACCGCCAGGCGCTACTTCGAACGCATGGGCCGCCAGGCCGAGGTTATAGAGCTGCACGGCTCTATAGAACTCGCACCCCTCGTCGGCCTCGCCGAGTGCATCGTAGACCTCACCGCGACAGGCACGACGCTGCGGGAGAACGACCTCGTCGAGCTCGATGAGATCTCCACTTCAACCGCCCGACTCATCTCCAACCGCGGCGCCTACCGCCTGCGCCACCGCGAGATATCCGCGCTAGCCGACGCCATGAACGGTATGGGAGAGCCCGTTGGCTAGAACGGTAGACGCCAGAGCGAGAGAACCCCGCGAGGTCGTCGGCGAGCTGCGCCGTCCCGGTGGGTTTCTTTCCGAAGAAATCCGGGCCGCCGCGGGCCGCATCGTCGAGGACGTGCGCGAGCGGGGAGACGCCGCCCTCCTCGATTACACGGAACGCTTCGACGGTGTCAGGCTACGGGATATTCGCGTTCCAGAGGCCGAGATAGACCGTGCCACCGAGTCCTTGTCTTCCGACCTCAGAGACAGTTTGTGGGTGGCCATCGAGAACGTTCGCGCTTTCCACGAGCGTGAGATGGATCGCTCCTGGGAGCGGAGCCGGGCGGGGGCCACAACGGGCCAGCGCGTGCGGCCGATCCGTCGCGCCGGCCTCTATATCCCCGGTGGACACGCTGCCTACCCGAGCACGCTCGTGATGTCCGCCGTCCCTGCCAGGGTCGCCGGGGTGCCCGAGATCCGGGTCTGTACCCCACCTGGCTCCGACGGCCTGCCCGACCTCAACGTTCTCGCCGTCGCGGGTCTCCTCGGGCTCGGAGAGGTCTACTCCGTCGGTGGCGCGCAGGCCGTTGGCGCCCTGGCATACGGCACTCAGAGCGTGGCCGCCGTAGACAAGATCGTGGGTCCCGGCAACGACTTCGTGACGGCGGCGAAGCTCGGGGTCTTCGGAACCGTCGGCATCGACGCGCCGCAGGGTCCGAGCGAGGTGCTGGTGATCGCCGACGCGAGCGCCTTCCCCAAACGCGTCGCCCGCGACCTGATGGCCCAGGCCGAGCACCTCTCCGGCGCATCGGCCATTCTGCTAACCCCGAACGACCGTATTATCTCGGACGTCGAACCACTCCTTTCGGGCGAGCCGGCCGAACACGTGACCCTCGTACACGTTGAGGACCTGAGGCAGGCAGTGGAGATCAGCAACCTCTACGCCCCCGAACACGCGCACATCATCTCCGAAGACCATGAGGCCATCCTGCAGGACCTCGACGCCGTCGGTATGGTCGCGGTGGGAGACTTCAGCCCCGTGGCTCTAGGCGACTACGCCGCTGGCCCATCCCACGCCCTCCCCTCAGGCGGGGCAGCAACCTGGGCCTCCGCCCTCGGTACCCACGACTTCCTGGCCAGGACCAACTACATGCACTTCACCCAGAACGCCCTGCAGGACCTCGGCCCTCACGTCGAGCGGCTCGCCCGCCTCGAAGGCTTCGAGAACCATGCCGCAAGCGTCACGACGCGAATGGAGTAGAGTCACCAATGGACGATCATCCGCTAGGATGCCTGGATTTTCGAGATGCGGGGGAAGATGGAGCGTAAGGGTAGTGCTGAACGGAAGACAGCCGAAACATATGTCAATATTGACATAAATTTAGACGGTAAAGGGCGGGCCGAGGTTGCGACGGGCGTGGGGTTTCTGGACCACCTGTTGCACCTTTTCGCCCACCACTCGGGTATGGACCTCGTAGTAGAAGCGGAGGGTGATACGTGGGTGGACGACCATCACACGGTCGAGGATACGGGGCTTGTTCTCGGGCGTGCCTTCGACGAGGCGCTGGGGGACAGGAGTGACATCGTGCGCTTCGCCGACGCGAGCGCGCCGCTTATCGAGGCGCTTAGTACGGCCGTCGTCGACCTCGGTGGGCGAAGCCATCTCACGTGCAACCTCGGGGAGATGACCGAGAAGATCGGGACCTTCGACGTGGAGTTGTTTCCCGAATTCCTACGCGCCTTCACCCAGTACGGACGCTTCACGCTCCATCTCAACTGCCACTACGGCGAGAACGCCCACCACCAAATAGAGTCGGGTGTCAAGGCACTGGCCGTCGCGATGAGAGAGGGAATCGCATTTCGCGCGTCTGGCAGCGCGTCGACGAAAGGGGTAGTTGATTGAGCAGTTCAGCCGGTCAACACTTCGGCCGGTCAGCATTTCAGCCGGGTCTGAGGACACAGACGACCAAACGTCAAAGTCTCGCCTCAGATGGAGATCGACGGTTCGATGAGCGCGCATCAGCAGCTTGTCGTGACGACGAAGCTGAAGTGCCGAAGTTCTGAAATGCTGACAAGCTTGAACGTCGCTGTCGTAGATTATGACGCGGGGAACACGCTCTCCGTCACGCGGGCGCTTGAGAAGGTCGGGGCAAAGGTTGACCTTACGCCCGATCCGGAGCGGGTCCTCGCGGCTGATGCCGTGGTGTTGCCCGGCGTGGGGGCTTTCGGGGACTGCATGAGGAAGCTGCGGGAGCGTGGTATGGACGACGCTTGTCGGGTGGCGTTCCGGGCGGGGAAGCCGTTTCTGGGGGTCTGCATTGCTCTGCAGGTGGTTTTCGAGGGCTCTGAGGAGTCGCCCGGTGTGGAGGGCCTCGGGCTTATGCCGGGGAGGGTGGTTCGCTTTGAGGGTGAAGGGCTGAAAATACCTCACATTGGATGGAACGAGTTGTCTCTGATGCGGAGCCACCCCGTTCTCGATGGTCTCGATGGGGAGGCGTTCTATTTCGTCCACTCTTATTATCCCGAGCCGGAAGGGGTGCGGGATCTCATCGGCGAGACAGAGTATGGCGCGCGGTTTTGTTCAGCGGCCGGAAGGGATAACCTGGTGGCCGTCCAGTTCCATCCAGAGAAGAGTAGCGGGGCAGGGCTAAGACTGTACCAGAACTTCTTGGCGTGGGCTAGGGCCTAGGGTGGTAGCGGGGGATCTGGCATCCGGCGGGGTTTTTCTGCGTGGTCCTCGCGTGCGGCTGCGCCCGCTGGAGAGGCTGGACCTCGTGCGCTACCAGGAGCTTTTCTCAGAGCCGGAGATCAGCCTCCACTACGGCGGGCTCGGGGTGCCCGAGAACCTGACCCGGCTCCAGCGCCGCTACGACGCGGGGGAGTTCGACACCACGGACCGCTTTTTGCTGCTCGTGATCGAGACCGAGGGTACCCTTATCGGGGCGATGGTGCTTAGGAACGAGGAGAATCTGCCGAGCCGTTCTGCGACGTTCGGGATCATCATCGGTGATTCGGCGTACCTCGAGCGGGGCTACGGCTCGGAGGCGAGCACGCTGCTCCTCGATTACGCGTTCGCGGTTCTTGGGTACCATAAGATCAACCTCGACCTCTTCGAGTACAATGCCCGCGCGCAGGCCATGTACGAGAAGCTTGGATTTGTGGTGGAGGGACGCCGCAGGGAGAACCACTGGACACGTGGCCGCTTCTGGGACGACATCCTGATGGGCGTCACCGCCGAAGAATGGTGGACAGAGCACGGCCGGCCGCAACCACCCACCCTCGGACCCGCACGCTAATGAACACGAAGCACAGCCCTTTTGCCGTCTACCCGGCCATAGACCTTCGCGGCGGCAGGTGCGTGCGCCTGAAGCAAGGCGACTTTGGCCGAAGCAAGGAGTACGACGCTGACCCCGTCGAGCGTGCCCGCGAGTGGGAACGTCAGGGGGCCCTGGCGATACATATCGTCGACCTCGACGGCGCCGAGAGGGGCAGGCCCGTCCAGCTAGATCTCATAGCGCGCATGGCAAACGCGGTGAACGTCCCCCTGCAGGTGGGGGGTGGCATCAGAACCCTCGAAGGCCTCCGCGCCGTGCGGGCGAGCGGCGCGGAGCGCATCGTGATGGGCACGGCCGCGGTCGAGGACAGGGAGCTGCGCCTCGGGGCGGTCGACGAGGCCGGCCGTTGCCTCGTCGTCGCCGTGGACGCGCGTGACGGAGTCGTGGCGACGCACGGCTGGCGCCAGTCGAGCGGTATCTCCGTCCTCGACCTCTCTCAGGAGCTGGCCGCCGACGGCGTAGCATCGGTCCTGTACACGGACGTGGCGCGCGACGGCATGGATGCCGGCGCGGCCCTCGAAGGCACGGCGGCGGTTGCGAACATCATCCCGACGATAGCCAGCGGCGGCGTCAGTGGGACGCAAGACGTAGCCGCGCTCTCGAAGACTGCGGGCGTAATCGGCGTCGTGGTCGGAACCGCCCTCTACGAGGGCAAAGTCACGCTAACGGACTTGATAGCGGCGCGTTCTTAGTACGCCTGCTGCGCGAGCTTATGAGCACCCTTCGGCCTACAGCCTACGCTTTCAGCACGCTCAGCCCTTCGGGCCTCGCTTGTCAGCAAGGGTATAGGGCGGGCGACCACTGCCCGTGAGAAGAGGTACTTTCGGAACAGTCTCGCTGTTCGAGTGTGGGTGACTCTTGCAGGAAAACCTGACAAGGTGCGAAGCGCCGTGCTGAAAGCGACAGGAGAGAGGGTGCTGAAATGCTGACAAGCTGCCAAAGGCAGCGTGCTGTTCAATACTCTAGGCTAGAGTCGACGGTCTCGCCCTCTTCGTATTTGGCGGCCTGTATTGAGCGCCAGGAAAATTTGGCCAGGACTTCGTCTGTGGGGCCCTTCAGGCCCGGGTTATCCTCTGCGATGGTCTTTCTTGCCGCTTCTACCGCCGCGTCGAGGGCCGCGTTTATCTCATAAGCGCGGGCGGCCTGGTACTTGATACCCAACCCGTGCGGCGAGGCATGCCCCACGGAGTAGACGACCTCGTACTCCTCCGTGCGGCTCATGTAGTCTCCGACGCGCCTTACCGTGCAGTCCAATTGAGGCATGGTCGCATCCTACCATCTTCGTGCTTTCCGTCCTGGAACCGGTTGGGGTAGACTACGGCCGGAGGGCCGTGAGCAAATTCTTCGAAATCAGCAAGAAGATGTCGAAGAAGCGCCCGCTCGGACGCTTCGTTCGGGGCCTACGCGCTCTTTTCAACCTCGCTTTGATCCTCGGCGTCTCAG
>DATDKB010000421.1:0-9967 GCA_036520255.1 Rubrobacter sp.
GGTTTCATACCGTTCCCCGACTTCTACCTGCGGCGTCTGCGGGAGCTCTGCGACGAGCACGGCATCGTGCTGATCGTGGATGAGGTCCAGACCGGCTTCGGCAGGACCGGCAAGATGTTCGCCATCGAGCACTCGGGGGTCGAGCCCGACATCATGACGACGGCCAAGAGCCTGGGGGGTGGTCTGCCGATAGCCGGTGTTACGGGCAAGGCGGAGATCATGGACTCCGTCCACGTCGGTGGCCTTGGCACCACCTACGGTGGCAACCCGATAGCCTGCGCCGCCGCCCTCGCCGTGCTCGAGACCTACGAAGAGGAAGACCTCCTCGCGCGCGCCAACACGTTAGGGGAACGCGTCATGAGCGCGATGCGTGAGATCCAGGATCGTCACCCCGACTTCGTTGGCGACGTGCGCGGCAGGGGCCCGATGGCCGCGATGGAGTTCGTCAAGGACGCCGAGAGCAAGACCCCCGACAAGGAGCGGACCCAGGGGGTGATCGAAACCGCGCTCCAGCAAGGCCTACTGCTCCTGAGCGCTGGCCAGTACGGAAACTGCATCCGTACCCTTATGCCCTTCGTCATCACCGACGAGGAACTGGAGGAAGGCCTGACCGTTCTCGGCCAGGCCGTAGACTCCGCGGCTTAAAGCAGAGGCTCTTCATCCACGGTCGGGGTCAGGTCGGATAGCGCAGTAGATCGCAGCGTCTGTCCGCCACGTTTGCAGCGTCGCGGACACCCGTATCGCGGGCGTTTGGTCTCCCGCGCCTTCGGGTATAACGAAAGTAACGAACGTTTCCGGGTAGAGGAGGAACAGGTGAGCTTAGGCGGATCAGGCGGTAAGCAGGATAAGGACGAAGGTGCTATGGACAAGGCTAAAGGTCGCATGAAAGAGGCGGCCGGGTCCCTGACCGGCGACAAAGACACGAAGTCCAAGGGCCGCGCGGACCAACGCCGCGGAAACTTCAAGGAGAAGAAGGGCAACCTGAAAGACCTTCTCAAGTAGGTTTCGGGCCAAAGGCATCGGTCAATAAGAATAGATGGGCAGGCGAAAGGGCCGGGGTTTGTTCCCGGCCCTTTCTGTTGTCAGCCGTGCTTGTGTCCGCACACCCTGGCCCGGCTCACAACCCTCCGACGGCCGAACCTGTGGCCTGAAACCTACGCGGAAGCGGCCCTGAGCCTGCGGTCGAACTGCTCGATAAGGGTTTCGCGATTTTTGTTCCGCTTCTCGTACTCGCGGACCCTGCGAATCTCCGCCGCGGACAGGCCTTCGAGGCGGTCGCCGATCTCCCTGACGTTCATCTCGTCATAGCCGGCGATCGGAAACGTGACATTGTCGACCTCGCTCTCGACGAAACGCAAACCCTGCTTGTAGTAGTCGAGCGGCGCGTACAGCAGATTCGTGTATGCCTCGACCGACTCGCCAACAAGCGTCCGGTAAGCGTCGCGCTGCGCCTCGGCCCTCTCGACGAGCTCCCCGACTACGCTCCGGTTGCTCTCGGCCTGATGCCGGAGCTCACGTGCCAGGTCGTCGAGCAACCCCTGCGCAAACCTCACGTTGCGCTCCTGCTGCGCCACCATATGGTCCACAACCATCTTGTAGAAGTCGGCACTCGTCTCCATAAACCGCTCCGTCGTCCTGTTAGTACGCTTCAAAGTATCCATACAAACCTCCTCTTAGCTACTCTTAAATATATGCAGTATACACATATATTCAATACCGTCAAGGGTTGTGCGGGGAGTGGGGAGTAAGACTCAGCCACCGTTCTCGTGGGCTTTGGGGTTATTACCCTGGGTCGTTTATCGTGGTGTCCTGGATGCCTTGACCTTTACACCTGGGGTCACGACGCTTAATATAGGCGTCCGGCGGGCGATCTAGGCGCGTACAGGTTGTATGAGCGTGGTTTGCGTATGTAGTTTGCGGCGGAGCTTGTAGCGGAGTTTTGGTCCAAACGTTACCGTCTTGTAATCTTTATTCTGTACGCTTTTCAGGTAAGGTATCTTATGTGGACTGCGAGAGGTGATGTGATGCGTTCGAGAAATCTGGTGCTCATACTGGCGGTCCTGGCGATGGTCGTGGCGCTCGCCGCCTGTTCTTCCGCGGGCCAATCGTCCGGCGACCAGGGGCGGGCGCCCCAGAAGAAAAATACGCAGGAGCAGCCGAAGAAAGAAAACGCTGAGAAGCAAAGGCCTGCCAAGAAGATGACCGACGAGGCTAAGAGCAAGCAGGTCGCCCCGAAGAAGGGCACGGAGGGGGACGCTGGAAACGGCAAGAACCTGGTCGAGCCTCCCGAGAAGCAGCGTCTCAAGCTCACGATCCCGGCGATGAAGCGGATCAAGAACGACCCCATCCCGACCGGCCTCGGTACGGATGAGAAGTTGTTTCACGACTACGCCGGCGTACACCTCAATTCCTCGGGGTTCCCGTGGAAGAAGACGGCTAACGTGTACATCGCTGGTCACCGCATCGGGTTTCCGGGGACGAGGAGCAACCTCTCGTTCTACGACCTGGAGGACCTGAAGAACGGCGACAAGGTCTATCTGGAGGACGCCGACGGCAGGAAGTACACTTACGTGGTCTACAAAAAGCTTGTCGTCGATCCGACGAACCTCTCGGTTATAAACCCGATCGAGGGCAAAAACATCATCAGCCTGCAGACCTGCACGCTGCCCGACTACACCAAACGTGTCATCTACAGGGCCGAGCT
Source organism: Rubrobacter sp. (assembly GCA_036520255.1). GTDB lineage: Bacteria > Actinomycetota > Rubrobacteria > Rubrobacterales > Rubrobacteraceae > Rubrobacter_D. The sequence continues at coordinate 2,705 of DATDKB010000421.1, forward strand.
CAAGGACATCGAGAAGGAAACCCACAAAGGAACGCAAAAGTCGTAGTCCACGTACTACGGTAGACGGGAAGAGAGGACCGGGTACTTGGCCCGGTCCTCTCGCTTTTGTTGCTCGTAGAACGGCGATAGACCTACAATAAAGACTGCATCGTCCGTGCGCAACGATTGCGTGGTTGGGGATGCGGGGCCCATTGTTCGGGACGGTCTGGTCTACTTGCAGGCGGGGCAAGAGAGGGCGGTGTGCCGTGATGACGGAAGATCGTTCGACACCGGGATCGGCGTAAAGGTCCCCGATGCTCCTCGGCCTCGACCTCGGAACTAGCTCCGTGAAAGCCTTGCTCATGCAGGAGAGCGGCGACGCCGTGGGCGAGGGTTCAGCCCCTTACCCTGTGCGGGCGCCGCGGCAGGGATGGGCCGAGTCCTCTCCCGACGAATGGTGGGCCGCGGTCCTGAAGGCGACGGAAGCGGCGGTAGGCCGGCGTGGCGCGGAGGTCACGGCGCTCGGACTCTCGGGCCAGATGCACGGCGTGGTCCTCGTCGACGAAGGGGGCTTGCCCCTGCGGCCCGCCGTCCTCTGGGCCGATGCCAGATCCGGCGCTGAACTCGAGGCTTATCGGGGGCTGGACGAGGAACTGCGCGGCCGGCTCGCCAACCCGCCGGCCGTCGGCATGGCGGGCTCGACCCTCCTGTGGCTGCGCGACCACGAGCCAGACGCGTACGCGGCCGCGGGGTGGGCTTTGCAACCGAAGGACTGGATCCGCGTGCGCCTCACGGGCGATGTCGCGGCAGAACCGTCCGACGCCTCGGCCACCCTGCTCTACGACCTTCCCGCAGACGACTGGTCCTACGCGGCTGTCGAGGAGTTGGGACTTCGCGCGGAGCTGCTGGCACCCCTGGTTCCCTCTGCAGATGTCGCCGGCACGCTCACAGCGGAAGCCGCGGACGAACTCGGGTTACGCGAAGGAATACCGGTCGCGGCGGGGGCGGCTGACACTGCTGCCGCTATGCTCGGCGTGGGGCTGTTGCGGCCAGGGCCTGTGCAGCTCACGATCGGCACGGGTGGTCAGATCGTGACGCCTAAAGAGAGCCCGGACGTCGATCCGCACCTCCGCACCCACCTGTACCGGGGTGCCTTGCCCGGACTGTGGTACTCGATGGCGGCGATCCAGAACGCGGGCCTCGCCCTGGAGTGGGTCCGCAAGGTGCTCGGTGTCTCTTGGAGAGAAGTCTACGACGAGGCCTTCACTGTGCCGCCAGGTTCCGGTGGTGTCGCTTTCCTGCCCTACCTGAGCGGGGAGCGGACCCCGCGCTTCGACCCCGGCGCCCGCGGCGCGTGGACTGGCCTCGGCCTCGACCATACCCGCGGCCACCTCCTGCGCGCCGCCCTCGAAGGCGTCGCGTTCGCGCTGCGCGAAGGCCTCGAAGCGTTGGAGGGCCTGGGGATCACCGCGCCCGAGCTTCGTCTCGCCGGAGGTGGTGCGAGCGGGGAGTCGGGGAACCCGTGGCGGCGGCTACTGGCCGATGTACTCGGACGCCCCTTGAGGCTCTTGCCAGACGAGATCTCCTCCATCGCCTCGGCCCGCGGCGCCGCTTTTCTGGCCGGCTTCGCCTCCGGCGACTATTTCTCGGTCGAGGACACGCTCCCGCTAACCCCAGAGCCCGAGAGATCCATAAGCCCAGGCGACACGGACTACGAACCCGCCTACGAACGCTACAAAGAACTCTACGCCAGGCTCCACGAGTAAGTGCTTGAAACCAGAGCGAGCCAGCTATCAGCAAAAGCGGAAAGCTGAATGCTGATAGCTGAAGGCCTGAAATTGTGAGCGAAGCCGCTAAACCGCTAGATACTCCTTGCTACACTATGCTTCGAGATGAGGAGGCGGCAGACACCTTGTTGAGCAGCGAATACACGGACTCCCTCAGGAGGAATGATGCGGCAGACTCCCGCTGGCTCCTGGCCGAGCGGGTCGGCCGCGCGCTCTCGGGAGCGGAGCTGGAAGGCGTCGCGGGTACGCACGAGCATGTCGTCCGGCTCGCCGTACCTGTTGGCCGGATCAACCCTTTCAGGTGGCTGCACGAGCAGCGGTTGTTCCCAAAGACGTACTGGTCGGGGCGCGGGGAACAGAGCGGGGTCGCGGCTATCGGGATCGCGGACGTTCGCGAGATGGCGGTCTCAGAGGGTGCCGGGTCGCTACCGAGGCTGCTCGCGTCGCTGCCCGATGTGGGGGGCGCGCGCTACTACGGCGGGGCACGCTTCGACGCGTTGCGACAGTCCGACGAGGAATGGGCCGCGTTCGGCGCCTACCGGTTCGTCCTGCCTCGATTCGAGCTGCACGCGGGGGACGCGGAGACGACCCTGGTGTGCAACCTGGTTCTTCCCAGGGACGCGCAAAGCACCCAGGAGATACTGGAGCAGGTAGAAGACCTCTCCTTGCCTTCGGGGGCGTTCGGCGCTTCGTTGCCCATCCCGGTCCGGCGCGAGGACAGCCCTGACTTTCGGGGATGGAGGGGAAACATCGAGCGGGCGCTCCGCGCTTTCTCGGAGGGGCGTCTGGGGAAGGTCGTGCTCGCCCGCAGGGCCGAGATCGGCTTCGACGGGGATCTCGAGCCGGCGCTGCTCCTGGAGAGCCTGAAAGCGGCGACGCCGGGCTGCTTCCATTTCTATACCGAGCCGGAGAGCGGGGTGGCTTTCCTGGGGGCATCTCCCGAGCGCCTGTTCAGACGCGACGGAAGCTCGGTCGTGAGCGAGGCCGTGGCGGGGACGAGGCCACGGGGGATGTCTTCTGAAGACGACGAAGGGCTGCGCGACGACCTGCTGCACAGCAGCAAAGACCGCTCCGAGCACTCTTACGTGCGCATCGGCATAGGAGAGGTGCTCGCGCCACTTTGCGAGGAGTTAGAGATCAACGGCGACGTCGCCGATATGAAGCTGGCGCGCGGAAGGCACCTGAGGTCCAGGGTGCGCGGCACGCTCAGGGAAGGTGTTACCGACGCCGGGCTGCTCGAGGCCCTGCATCCCACGCCGGCCGTCGGCGGGCATCCGCGCGATGTGGCGTTGGAAGAGATCAGGGACCTCGAACCTTTCGACAGGGGCCTGTACGCTGGTCCTATCGGTTGGGTCGGGGCCGATGCTTCGGAGTTCGCAGTTGGTATCCGCTCCGGGCTCGTTCGGGGCCGGACGCTGGACCTCTACTCGGGGGCGGGGATCGTCTTGGGCTCCGTGCCGGACGAGGAGTGGGCCGAGATCGAGCAGAAGATCGGCGACTTCACCGGGATGTTCGGGCTTGAACAGGGAAACGCCGCGAGCTAACCGCCTCTGGGCGAACCTGATCGTCGAAGAGCTCCTCCGCTGCGGCGTAGACTTTTTCTCTGTCGCCCCAGGCTCCCGCTCGACGCCGCTCGTAGCCGCGCTCGCCGCCAACGGCAAAGCCCGCAGCCTCGTCCACTTCGACGAGCGCGGAACCGCCTTTGCGGCACTCGGCTACGCGCGCGCCACCGGTCGTCCCGCGGCCTGGATCACCACCTCGGGTACAGCGGTCGCGAACGGCCTGCCCGCCGTCGTCGAAGCCTCGACAGACGGCGTGCCCATGATCCTGCTCACCGCCGACCGTCCTCCTGAACTTCGCCAGACCGGCGCCAATCAGACCATCGACCAGCCAGATATCTTTGGCGACTTTGTCCGCTGGCGCTTCGACCTCCCAGCACCCGACCCCGCCATCGACTCGGCGATGGTCCTGACGACCGTGGATCAGGCCGCCTACCGCGCCCGCCGCAGCCCCCAGGGCCCCGTTCACCTCAACCTGATGTTCCGCGAGCCTTTCCTTCCTGAAGGGGATGGTCCGCGCGGACCATCCCCCTGGGCAGAGGGCGACGAACCATACACCCGCTACGCGGCGACGAAACCAGCCATAGACGAGGCGGAGATTCAGGCCCTTTGGCAAACGCTGCGCCCGGCGAAGCGAGGCCTCATCGTCGCCGGACGGATAGCCTCCCGCAGGCAGGGCGAGGCGGTGCTACGTCTCGCCAACTCTTTAGGTTGGCCGCTCCTCCCCGACATAGGTTCCCAGGTCCGCCTCGGCGCGGGCTCGGAGAACCTTGCGGTCAACTACGACGCGCTGCTGGCAAACGATTCGTTCTCAGAAGCTCACGCACCGGACGCCGTGGTCCACGTCGGGGGAAGGGCCCTCTCCAAGCGCCTGGAGCAGTTCCTGGGCCGCAGCCGGCCCGATCCCTACGTCGTGGTGCGCGAGAACCCGTTCCGTCTCGACCCTGCCCACCGCGTCACCCACAGCATTGAAGCCGACGTGGTGGACTTCTGCGCCACGTTGGTCCAGGCAGCCACCGATGCTCCACCGACGGAGGACGCCTCCTGGGCGGCGAGTTGGCGGGAGGCGTCGGAGGAGGTGGGTCGTCATCTGGACGATCTCTTCTCCACGGAATTGAACGAGCCGTTTGTGGCGCGCACCGTTTCGCGGGACATGCCTCAGGACCACGGCCTCGTCGTCGCGAGCAGCATGCCCGTGCGTGATCTCGACACCTACGCGGCGGCAGACGGCGCGCCCGTACCCGTCGCCGCCAACCGGGGCGCGAGCGGCATCGACGGCACGGTCGCCACCGCGGCGGGCTTCGCGAAGGGTCTCGGACGGCCCGTTACGTTGCTCATCGGGGACCTCGCGCTGTTGCACGACCTCAATTCCCTAGCCATGCTGCGGGACGTGCCCATCGTCGTGGTAGTGCTCAACAATGACGGTGGCGGCATCTTTTCCTTCCTCCCCGTGGCACAAAACGAAGAGTTCTTCGAACCTTACTTCGGTACGCCGCAAGGCGTGGGCTTCGGACCAGCCGCCGAGATGTTCGGGCTAGGTTACGAGCATCCCGCAACGGCGGAGGAGTTCGTCGAGTCGTACCGTGCGGCCTGCGCCCGCGGTTTGTCTACCTTGATCGAGGTTCGCACCGACCGCGAAGAGAACGTGAGGCTGCACGCCGAACTCTTGCGGCTCGCCTTCCGCTGAGGGTGGCCCGCATCAGGCTATACGGGCGGAATGGGGGCTGTAGATTGGCCGAAACCTCTGGATGCGCTAGGATTCGGGGGTATTCGAATGGCTAACGGGGGAGGTATGGGTGAGCGAGAAAAGGGACAGGGACATCGAGAAGGTCTACTCCGCTTCCGAGTTCGTGGCGAAGCTGCGCAGGCTCGCCGACGCGCTGGAGACGGGGAAGAAGTTCGAAATCCAGGTCGCTGGTGAGAGGATCTACGTTCCGGCTCGCGCGGAGTTCAACATCGAGCACGAGCGCGAGGGAAACGGGGAGGAGATCGAGTTTCAACTCAAGTGGACTAACGGCTAACCGCCCCGGGCCATGAACGGGTTGGGCCGCAGGCTCGCCGGCTCTCCCGACTCTCCCGCGGTCCTCTTCCTACACGGCTTTATGGGCTCTTCCGCCGACTGGAAGAGCGCGGTCGCGGCGCTCGGTGACCGGGCCTTCTGCATCGCTCCAGACCTTCCGGGACACGGGACCTCGTTGGGCCTAACGTCGGAGGCGTACACCATCGAGGGATCGGCGCGGGCCGCGATCCAAGTCCTCGACGAACTCGAAGTCGAAAACCCGGTAATCGCTGGTTACTCGATGGGCGGACGGCTGGCTTTGTACCTGGCCCTGCGTTACCCGCAAAGGTGCGCGGGTCTCTTCCTCGAGTCGGCCTCGCCCGGACTTGTGAGCGAGGAGGAGCGGACGGCCCGAAGAGCGGCGGACGAGGAGAAGGCGAAGCGGCTCGAAGCTGGTGACCTCGACGCGTTTCTCAGGGACTGGTACCGTCAGCCACTCTTCGCATCTCTGGCGCAAGACGAGGGGCTGCTAGAGCGGACTATCGCGGCGCGGCGACCCAACGATCCCGTGGAGCTCGCGCGGTCGCTGCGGGGGATGGGAACGGGGAGCCAGCCGTCATTGTGGGGAGAGCTCGAAAACCTCGCCGTCCCGGCGGTCGTCGTCTCCGGAGGACTCGATAGTAAATACGCCGAGATCTCATCTCGCATGGCGAGGATAGATCCGAGGGTCGAACCCGTAGTGATACCGGGGGTTGGCCACGACGTGCACGACGAGGCTCCCGCGGAGTACGTCGCCCTGATTGGGCGTTTTCTGGACCGGCTATCCCTTGCGCTCGGTGAGGCTGAACCAGTTCCCTGAGTTGTCTCTGATTATGGCTTCTGTGCCGTAGAACCGTTCCTTCGGTGGCGACACGAACTCGCCGCCTTGCCCGCTCAGGCGCTCGTAGTCGCCGTGGATGTCGTCCGTCTCGAAGACGCCGGAACCGAAGGCGATCGTTCGAAAGTCGGGTCTTAAGGTAGAAGAGTTCACGGGTCTCTTTCGGAAAAACGCCGGACAATGACCAAGGGCGCCTTCTTATGTTCCAGGCCGCTTCGCGGGCCATCTTCAAATCTTCTTGGGAACCCGCTCTAGGAGGTGCCTGGCAGCAAGCAGGCGGAATGAGCAGAGAGTCTGCCGGGTTGACGAAGAACGACCTGTAAGTCCTTATATAATCCGCCGCATGACTAAGATAGCGTGGCAACCGGCCGGAGAGTTCGAGGACATCAAATACGAGAAGGCGGGGGGAATCGCGAAGATAACCATAAACCGCCCAGAGGTGCGCAACGCCTTCCGTCCGTTGACGGTTATAGAGATGCAAAGGGCCCTCGAAGACGCCCGCGAGGACAACGAGACGGGGGTCATCATCCTGACCGGGGAAGGACCGGACGCCTTCTGCTCTGGAGGTGACCAGAAGGTGCGCGGGGACGCGGGATACCTCGAAGACCCCGATGACCCGCGCCGCACCCCGGGAGGTGCGTCTGTCGGGCGTTTCCACGTCACGGACCTGCACGTCCAGATCCGACGTTGCCCCAAGCCCGTGGTCGCGATGGTGGCCGGCTACGCCGTCGGCGGCGGACACGTTCTGCACGTGGTCTGCGACCTCACCATCGCCGCGGACAACGCAAAGTTCGGGCAGGTCGGCCCGAGGGTCGGCAGCTTCGACGGCGGCTTCGGCGCCTCCGTCCTCGCGAGCCTCATAGGGCCGAAGAAGGCGAAGGAGATGTGGTTTCTCTGCAGGATGTACTCGGCCGAGGAGGCACTGAGGATGGGCCTCGTCAACGCGGTCGTCCCGCTCGATAGGCTGGAAGAGGAGACCGTCGGCTGGTGCCGGGAGATGCTGGAGCGCTCGCCGTTCGCGCTGCGTCTCCTGAAGGCGAGCTTCCACGCCCACGAGGACGG
>DATDKB010000422.1:0-2336 GCA_036520255.1 Rubrobacter sp.
GGCGCAGCTTACGGCGTGGTGTGGGCGGTGTAGGCGTGGCGCCTACCCCTCTCTCGCACTCGTACTACGAGCCCCCTCCGGCACCCCCAGAGGACCCACGTAGGCCCTACTCGTCCGTCTGCCTACACCGCCTACACCGACGGGCCCCGCGCCGTTGCTGGACCGCACCTGCGGGCTGCGGGCCGCGCCAGGAGGCCGGGTAGGCGTAGCGCCGCGCGCTCTTGCTTGACGGCCTCGCTCGCGCGTGGCCATTGGCATAGAATTCGGGCGCCAGAGCGCATCGCCGGAGCTCGACCGAGCAGGCGGCGCTTGGCAACCCGCAAGCCTCTGGACGTTGGTTTCCGGCGGTCCTCCCCCGGGGAAACATATCGGCATGGACGAGAAAGGCGGTTTCAGGGAGCTGGTAGGGGCCGAGCTGTTCGAGGCGGAAGAGGGCCGCGCGGTCGTCAGGATGCGGGCGGAGGGTAGGCACCTCAACCCGAACGGCACGGTGCACGGCGGGGCCATCTCCACCCTCGTGGATATATGCATGGCCGAGGCCCTCAACACCACGGTCGCCGACGAGGACGAAAGCCCCGTCACCGTGGGGATGACGGTCAACTACGTGGCGCCCGCGGAACCCGGCGTCATCGCCTCGACCGTCCGGGTGCGCAAGGGCGGCAAGCGGGTGACCGTCGTCGAGGCCGAGGTGGTACAAGAGGAGGACGGGGGGGTCGTGGCGCTGGCCACCGGTACGTACACCGTCGTGGGGTAGGAGGGGTGCGCCTCCCGAACGTCAAGGGAGCTCGATCGGCGTCCTGAGGATCCGGGGCGCGGGCAGCATAATGAGCGTCGGGAGCGCCCCGAGCGTCGGGAGTACGGGCAGCACTCTTAACATCGGGGATGCCTGTTCGAGCCCGCGCACGGATTCCGTGGAACCGGAACCGACGGAGGAGGGGTATGAGGCAAGAGGCGGGGCGCTGCGGGTGCTAGCAGGTCCTACCGCTTTCGTGTAGGCCCACGCAAGGGAGATGGGTTCCTATGCAGTGCCCTTAGTTACGGGTCCTCCACTCTACTCGAGATGAGAGAGTTGGCCATCCTGCGCCCCCACACAAGCGGTCCTGTGCAGGATGCTGAATATGAGCTTCTGAGAATCTACCAGTGTGGAAGTCTAACGTCCGAGAATTTGCCTTTTCGACTCTACGTGGCAGGTAAATGAGAGCATCGAGGCCATCTACCATTGCGCCTTTGTACGCGCGTGGTTACAGTGTTGAAGTGCCACCCTAATTTCGCTAACAGAAAAGGAGCGCAAAAAGATGGCTTCCAGAACCTCCTCCTCGAGCGGAGACTACGATCTGTCCGATCCGATCAGCAGCTTCGCGGACGTTGTGAGGCGAGTGGTGTTCCAACCCCCCGCCTTCTTCGCGGGGCTTCCTCGGCAAGGGAGCCTGCTGGGCCCCCTGGTGTTCGCCTTGGTGTGCACGGAGATCTCCGTGCTTCTGGTCGGATTACTCACCTTCCTGGATGTCCCCGGGGGTGTGACCTGGCTGTTCGGCGCCAGGGGCGACCAGGGCTTTTTGGCGTTCTTGGGGGGGCTGGTGATCGCTCCCATAGCGGGTGCCGTGGGCGTGTTCTTGAGCGCTCTCGTGACGCACCTGTTGGTTATCTTGGTGGTGGGATCGGGGCACTCTGGGTTCGGGGCGACCTTCCGGATTGTGTCCTACTCCTCGGTGACGAGCCTGCTGGGCTGGATACCGTTTATCGGGTGGATCTTCTCCTTGTACCGGCTCTACCTGGCCACCGTGGGCATCCGCGAGATGCACTCGACGACTACCGGCAAGGCGCTGCTGGTGGTGCTGCTGCCGGCCATCTTGATACTGGTTTTGGTCGTGGTGGTGGTCGGCGCGTCGGCCATCGTGTTCTTCAGGGCGGCTTGAGTAGGGAGTTCCTGGGCAACAGCCGCGGCAGGATGAGGTGATCGGGTCAGGGTACTGCGGAGTCCTGGCCCTCCTCCTGGCCTTGTTCGCCAAAGCCGTATGGAAGAGGGGGTGTAGGAAGCTAACTCCCGAAAGCCTCCCGGTTAGGCACGCCTGCGGACCAGTGAGTTTGCCCAATTTCTACGCACAGCAAGAACCACCCGGGACAGACGGTACTTGGACCCGTGTCTCGGGGGCAGCCCCGTTGGTGTGGGCGGCTCTCATCGCCCTGCCCTTCGCGCTGGCCGCGGATGTGCTCATACCCTGGGGCCGTTCGATTCCGTGTCTATAACGATCGGTCTCGAGTGGTTGGCGCCAGGCTATACGCTGTGGGCGTTGAGGGGAGCATCGGCAGGGCGGCCCGGCGGCTGACCGGCTAAA
>DATDKB010000423.1:0-2042 GCA_036520255.1 Rubrobacter sp.
GGCATCTGGCGGGCCTCTTCCAGCGCCGCTTGCTGCACGTACACTGTGGCGTTCGGGAAGCTGGGGGGATTTAGAGCCCACCCGACGTGGTCGGGGTCGAGGTGGGAGAGGATTACACGTGTAACGTCCCCGGCGGCAAAGCCGGCCTCGCCCATGTAGTCCAGGAGGTTCTCCTCCCTCCTGAGCTCGTAGCGGCCTTCGAGCATCTCGGGCAGTTCGGGGCCGAATCCGGCGTCGATGAGCACGAGGTCGTCACCGGTCTCGACGAGGACGGGGTGCATGGCGCCCTTGATGCTCGCCTTGTGCGAGCCGCCGAAGAGGTTGCCGGCGTCCGTGACGAACATCCCGTCGTCCATTAAATGCACTCGCATCTGTCCTACGTCCAAGCTCGTCCCCGTAGCCAAATCGTTCAACCCTCCTCTAGTAGTGAGCCCGCATGATAGCGACCCTGGCGGCCCTGCGCTCGGGCACGGAGGATGGGCATCTGGGCGGCTTACCTGATGGGTCGCTACGAACGGACTTTCTGCGCCACGCTGTCCTTCAGCGCTCGCGTAAGCGCACGGGGGTGTTTGAGGAGGCTGTAAACCGGGGAGTCGCCAGTGAATGCCTCCACCAGTGTCCGGCGGGCCGCCTGATCCCTCTCGCAGGCCTTGAAGAGCGGTTCGATCATCATCATGTTCGGCACGAGGTTGACGAGGGCGTAGCCCGCGAGGTGCTCGCGGGCCCTCCTATGCTTGAGTTGGCGCTCGTAGCCCGAGAGAACGGGAGCGGAGAAGTCGTTTCTGGCATGTGCCTCGTGGGCCCAGGAGGCGGCCAGGCGGCCCGACTCTATAGCGTAACCGACACCCTCGCCGCTAATCGGGTGGATCATGCTCCCCGCGTCACCGACCGTCATGACGCCCTGGCCGTAGCGCTTCGCGCCCCACATGCCCATCTTGAGCGACCAGCTCCTGGGCGGACCCTCAGGGGTGGCGTTTTGTAGCCATTCCACCATCTGCGGCTCTTCGAGAAAGCGGTCGTAGAAGTCCTTCAGGTTGCGACCCGTACGGGCGAGCGCCGCCGTCGAGACGCCAGCCCCCACGTTCGCCGTGCCGTCCCCGAGATAGAACACCCAGCCGTAACCGGCGCCGCTCGAGTTCATATCCTCCGTTATGAAGACTTGCAGGTTCTGCCTGTCCGGGCCCTCCACGTTCCGGAAGTACTGCCTGCGGGCGACGGCGTTCTGGTGGGCCTTCATTCCGTCTCCGCCGAAACCCCCTATGCCGTCGGCGACGACCACGAGCGGGGCGTCAAAGCGCGTGGGGCCACCTCCGTTTTCGGCATCTATGCCTGTCACCCGACCGGAGCTAGACCTCAAGAGATCCGTGGCCCTGGTACCGGTGTGGAGTTGGGCTCCGGCCGAGACGGCCCGCTCCAGCAGTTTGTTGTCGGTCTCTTCGCGCCTAACGACGTAACCGTGGGGACCGTGCAGGGTAGGGGGGACCTTCTGCTTCAGGATGGCGGTAGCAGAGTAGATCGAGAACCCCGTGAACCGGCCGTGATGTGGTTCGTCGAGCCAGTCGGCGAGGCCCATCAAGGCAACCTCCGAGGCGGCGTGCGGCATTAGACCGTCGCCGCAGGTCTTATCCCTGGGGAACTGCTGGCGGTCGACGACCAGCGTGTTCAGGCCCGCCTTCGCGGCGTGATAGGCTGTCGAGGAACCGCCGGGCCCCGCTCCCACGACAACGAGATCGAACCTCTCCGCCATGGCTCTCCTTCCCCAAACTCTCCCAACTGTGCCAGAATTATACGTCGGCTACGATGAGGAGGGAACTTGGTCGACCGCAACCGCCCCGCCCGCTACACCGTGGGCGACCGCGCGGCCCTAAAAGCTACAGGACAACCCGTCCAAATACTGGAAGCAAGAAGAGGCGAGTTCGTCCCCGATTTCGTCTACAAAGTGCGCGTTCTGGCCGAGAAACCCGCGCGCCCATACAACCTCTCGGTCATGGCACTCCTTCTCCAAATTCTCCCAACTATGCCAGAATTATACGTCGGCTACG
>DATDKB010000424.1:0-2001 GCA_036520255.1 Rubrobacter sp.
GGAGGGCAAGACGCCCGTGATGGGGCTGGACGTGTGGGAGCACGCCTACTACCTGAAGTACCAGAATAGGCGGCCGGAGTACATACAGGCGTGGTGGGACGTGGTGAACTGGGACGAGGCCGAGAGGCGCTACCAGGCCGCAAAATAAGCATCAGTAGAGTTTGGCCCCATTAGCTGAGAGTGAACACCAGAACCCGAAATGCTGAAGTGCTGACTTGCTGAGCAGCGTTTGCGGAGGGGTCTGAGACCCCTCCGCAAACTTCTTCACGCACACGCGACGACGGCTTTACCCGGCTTCCAGCCTGGAGGGTTCTTGCACAGCCAGTTGGCTGCCTCGCGGTTCGTGCGGTCATCCCCAGCCTTCATCTCCATGCGCCAAGTGAAAATGCGGCGGTTCTCGCAGTTGATAGTCCCTTGGCCCGAGGCTACGCGCGCAGGACCGCCGAAGCTCGGGTCGAGGTCGCTGGCGGTCCGGTTCAGGACGTAAACGAAGCCGACGTTGTCCGCCCTGCCGAGCAGGCCCGTCTGCGTCAGGCTCAGCTTCAGCAGCCGCAACCGCTCACCTTTCCTGTGCCTCTTGGCGAAGTAGCGGAGCAACTCGCTCTGATCGTAGGTGACGAAGCCGCTAACTATTTTGCCGCCAGGCTCGACGTTGCTGACGGTGTACCAGGACCATGGGTCGTAGGCCTCATCGGAGAAGTCGGGGGGGCTTGGGCCTTCCGACAGGAAAAAGCTGCGGGACAGGGCCGACTGGTCCCCGCTGTTGAAAGCATAGACGAACGACATCACAAGCCTTGCCACCTGCCCCGGCTGACAACCATCGGGGAGCGAGTCGTCGTCGCTCGTGACGATCACCCGCTCCGGCTGCCGGTAAGAGACGACCCCAGGAGGTCTCCCTCCACCCTCCCGGTCTCTCCCGCATCCGCCTACCAACAACACGAGGACCAGAATGGGTAGAATCGCCACCTTCATAGACTAGTTCCAGTCGCCTGCCTTCCGCCAACCCGCGTTGTTTACCACATTCTATACCCGACCCGGAGCACCAGACACGCCCCGACGAAGGAAAGGGCTGAAAGCCTGCGAAGCGGCGTGCTGAAAGTGGAGGCCGACAGGCCGTACCGTGCTGACAAGCGAAGCCCGGAGAGCGTAGCGTGCTACAGAGAAATAAGCCCGTACCGCGCACCCTGGCTGACGGCTTCGGCGCGGTTGCTGACCCCCAGTTTGGAGTAGAGCGAGGAGATGTGGAACTTGACCGTATGCTCGCTGATATGGAGCTCGCGGGCGATCATCTTGTTGGAGAGGCCACCTCCGAGCAGGCCGAGAACCTCGCTCTCGCGCGTGGTGAGCGGCTCGGAGAGCTCCTCGACGGCCGCGGCAGGCTCGTCGAGCAACCGCTCGGCCAGCGCTTTCGGGAGTACGGTAAGGCCCTGCGCCACGGCGGCGACGGCCGCTCCCAGCTCCTCGGAAGGGGCGTCGGGCGGGACTACGCCCCAACCCCTCAGGGATAACGTTCGCAGCCTGGAGGTCGCGCCCTCGTCCTCGGAGAGCAAGACCAGCGATTGCGTTCCGTCCTCGGAGGCGGAGAGCGCGGTCTCCCCGAGCCAGTCCTCATTGGCCACCAGCACCACGTCAGCGTCTGAGAGCCAGGGCTCGGGTCCCGACGCACCGGCCTCCCCAACCACGAGCAGGTCGGTACCCTCAACGGCCGCGAGCATCGAACGCAGCCCCGCGCGCAAGGTGGGCGTCGGGGCCACGACGAAAACCCGCGTCGGCGTCACGCGGCGCGTCCCGACTCCGCCAGAGAAACGTTCATGACCACGATTCTACCGCCGCGCATCACCCGCAAGGAGACGGCATCACCAGCCCGCGCGAGCACCTCTAGCAGGGTTCCAGCCCCATCGAGCGGCTTTTCTGCGATGGAGAGCAAGACGTCGCCGACCATCAGGCCGGTCCTGTCGGCTGCGCCACCGGGCTCGACGGCGGCTACCACGAGCCCGCCTT
>DATDKB010000425.1:0-3921 GCA_036520255.1 Rubrobacter sp.
TTCCTTGGGCCATCTCTGGAGCCCGCCTTTCGCTTGTGGGGCTCCACCGCAATAAAAAGCCGCTCCTCTTGTTGGGGGCGGCGCTTCGGTCACCATAAAACCCGCATCTCTGACTGCCCCCTTACCTTACCACGCCAAGGGACGGAGCCTCGTAGGACCCCGGTCCGCGCAGCGTCCTACTCCCACCCCTTCATCCCTACCTCTCATAGGGCCCGCAGCCGCGGGGCTTTGTTGTTTCCGGCAAAGCCCGTTCGGTGTGGGAGGGTCTTACAGGCGGTTTAGAGCCGACCTCCGAGATCGACCGTGTACATGGTGTATACCCCGTATCCCTTGTAGTCGTCCGTATAGGTTCCCACGCCGACAGGCCGGAACCTGCCGCCGTCCAGGATGATGGCTTTGTGGGCCGGGCTGTTCATCCTGCGTTGGAACGTAGAGCCCGGTTCACCGAACGTACCGGTTCCCCTGCGAGGTTCTCGCCATGGACGCGCCCGTCGTAGCCGAAGCGCTTCAGGCGTTCGCCCGTGCTCTCCCCGTCGCAGGAGGAGTGGGAGAAATAGTCTCTTTCGATCATCTCTTGTGAGTGTGAACGGGCTGCCCGGGTTAGTCGGAGGTCGACGCATAGGGGTCTGAGGCCGCGATCTTTACGCGCCCGGTTGTGCAGCACGAGGTCTCGCCTCTCTTTGGCGTCGAGGGCGATGTTACCGCCGCCTCAAGTCCTGACGGTGGTCGCCGCCCCTGCCCTCTCCGATTGAACTGCGGTGGCCAGAAAGGCGATCGCGCCAGCAAGAACCATTGCCCCGATCAATGCAGTCACCAGCCTCAAACCCATGGATCCCCCTACCACGATGTTGTCCGAGGGTATATTAGCATCACCGCCAGCACAGAAGATACAAAGGCATCAACCCACGGCGGATTGCGCGTTCGGCCGCTCATCGCCTGCTGAAATGCTAACCGGCTGGAGGCACGGTTTGCAGAGAACGACACCTCCGCAAAACGCTTCAAGGCGCTGGATCGGCCCCTTCGAGCTTCCTTGTGCGGAGCAGGTCGTACAAGGACGGCGCGTCCGCGAAACACCAGAGCGCGATCACCGGGTCGCAGATGGCACATCCGAACGAGGAGTCCGCGACAAACGGCACGATGGGATTCCCATACAGGTGATGTAGCACATCCCAACCGGTATGCAAGAGCCACCCGACGCCTATCCAATTGTAGGATCTGAGTTCCCTGTAAGCGTAGTAGGTGACCACGCTCGTGAAAACAAACTCCCAGATGCCGAAACCCCGTTTAGATATGCCGCGCCCACGACCATGATGGCATTGAAGTTCTGCCTGTTCGGCTCCCGGAACAAAGAGCAGAGCGAAATGAATACAAGCGCCACGATAACCGGGCCGAGCAAGTTCATTATTTTTGCGCCATAAGATCACCCCAATACAGCCTCGCACTGCCCCTGGCTCTACACTAGCGCCTCCATTATGAGCGACCGCAGCAACCTGTGGAAGTGGCAAGACTGCCAAAACCAACGGCTTTTTGTCAGAGGTTTAGGAACGCCACGGCAGCCGTGTACAAACGCGTGGAACGACCCCGGAAGGGAAGATAGGGGTCGGGCAAGTAACGCATCGTACAGTACAGTATTGCCATGCACATGGTGGCCGTACTCGCGCTCGACGGGGTTTTGGCCTTTGAACTTTCGACCCCGGTCGAGGTCTTCGTACGCGCCCGGTTGCCCGACGGGTGGAGGGCGTACGGGGTGCGCGTCTGCGTCCCGGCCGATGGGGTGGACGCGGGGGTCTTTGCCGTGAGGGCGCCGTGGGCCCTGGACGCTGGCCGAGGCCGACACCATAATCCTGCCCGACCCGGCCGACCCTACGGCGCCTATTCCTGAAGGTGTCCTTGGGGCTTTGCGGGACGCGGCTGAGGGTGGCATCAGGATCGCGTCGATCTGCGTCGGTGCGTTTACTCTGGCCGGCGCCGGGCTGTTGAGCGGTCTGCGCGCGACAACGCACCGGGCCGCGGCCGACGAGCTCTCTCTCCGGTACCCTGGTGTCGAGGTGGATGCTGGTGTGCTCTTCGTCGACAACGGCCAGGTTCTGACATCGGCCGGGGCCGCTGCGGGCCTGGATCTCTGCCTGCGCATGAGCGGGCGCGATCACGGTTCCGCGGTAGCGGCCGACGCCTCCAGGCCTGCTGTGATGACCCTGGAACGGGACGGCGGGTAGGCCCAATTCATCGTGCATGAGCAACCGGGCGCGGACGGCTCCAGCCTCGAACCGCTCCTGCGGTGGCTGGAAGAGAACGTCCACCGGGACCTTACTCTCGA
Source organism: Rubrobacter sp. (assembly GCA_036520255.1). Taxonomy (GTDB): domain Bacteria; phylum Actinomycetota; class Rubrobacteria; order Rubrobacterales; family Rubrobacteraceae; genus Rubrobacter_D. The sequence continues at coordinate 2,318 of DATDKB010000425.1, forward strand.
CGATATCGCCATCCGGGCAAAGCCAAGCACCCGCTTGCTCAACCGGCGCTTCCGGGAGCAGACGGGCGCGACCCCGCTGCGGTGGCTACGCAGGGCCCGAATCCGCAGGGCGCAGTACCTGCTCGAGATCACGTCGCATCCTATAGAGCGGTTCGCACGCCAGGTCGGCTTCGGCTCTCCGACGAGCCTCCGCGACCAGTTCAAGCGACTGGTTGGACCAGCCCGCAGGCTTATAGGAGGGCGTTTCGGAGCTCGAACTAAAGCGTCAGGTGAAACGCTGATGGCTTGATGGCTCTCAAACGCGGGTTTAGGATCTCGAACCGCGGGGTAGTCAGCCTAGACAGCCGTGCATCAAGAGTTGCGGCAGTACCCGTTGCGACGGGTACCACTTGTTTGAAACGAATAGGTCGGAAAGGACGGGCATGAGCGAAGGAAACGGCAGCCAGGGAAGCCCCCTCAAGAGCGACATGGGTACCACAACGGTGAGCAACGCCGTGGTATCCCAGATCGCGGGTATCGCGGCTCAGGAGGTCGAGAAAGTTCAGATGGGCGGCGGCGCCACGGCGGCCGTCGGCGGGTTCCTGCAGAGCGTGACCGGCAGCGTTACCGGCAGCTCCAGCGGCGGTAGCAACTTCTCGAAGGGTGTGACCGTCGAGGTAGGCGAAGAAGAGGCCGCCATAGACCTGACGATGGCCGTAGAGTATGGCCAGTCCATACCGAGGCTGACCGACGCTGTAAGGCGCAACGTAATAAACCGCGTGGAGAACCTCGCCGGCCTGCACGTTACCGAGGTGAACATAACGGTAAACGACGTTCAGGTCCCCGAAGAGCGCCCGATGCTCGAGGAGCAAGAGCAGACAGAGGAGATGGCCAGGCGCCAGGAACAGCGGGCTTGAGCTCAATTATCATACCCGCCTGACAGAGGAGGCCGGGGCACACGCCCCGGTCTCTACTTTTATGTGTGCCCGCGCTTCCCTAGACTGCCGGTATGGAAACCTCGCGTCTCCCGGATGCGGTACGCCGGACAGCACGGCGCTACGGCATGGACCTCCGTCGCCTGCTCGCGCTCGTCTCCGGTGGCCCCGACTCGGTGGCCTTGTTGCGGGCGATAGTCTCCCTTGGCGGTGAACCGGTGGTGCTGCACGTGGACCACGATCTTCGCGGCGAGCAGTCCCGCGAAGAGGCCGATTTCGTGCGCGGGCTCTGCGGCCAGCTGAACGTGGCGTGCGAGGTGCGACGCCTACGGCTCGACGGCGCTTCCAACCTGCAGGAGCAGGCGCGTGAGGAGAGGTACGGTCTCGCTGAAGAGGTCGCTGACCGGTTTGGGTTACGGAGCATCGCCACCGGCCACACCGCCGACGACGTGGCTGAGACGGTGCTCATGAACCTGGCGCGGGGCTCCGGGCTGCGTGGACTCGCGAGCATCCCGCCCGTGCGAGGTCGAGTCCAACGTCCCCTCATCGAGGTCACGCGCGGGGAAGTCCTGAAGTATCTCGAAGGTCTGAACCAGCCTTACCGCACGGACCCCACCAACCTGACGGGCAAGTACGCCCGCAACCGCGTCCGCCTCGAAGTCTTGCCCGTATTACAGGATCTCTATCCCG
>DATDKB010000426.1:0-7071 GCA_036520255.1 Rubrobacter sp.
CTCACCCCACGCGACGACGAACGCCGAGTTCTCCACGTTCGTCGAGGAGACCGGCCACGAGACGGAGGCCGAGAGGTTCGGCTGGTCCTTCGTCTTCTACCGCTTTCTCTCGGCCAAGGCGAAGAAGAAAGTCCGGGGTGCGGTAGATGCCGCCCCCTGGTGGAAGGCCGTCGGGGGCGCTTACTGGAGGCGTCCCGAAGGGCCGGGGTCGGGTATCAAGACGCGGATGAAGCATCCCGTCGTCCACATCTCCCACAACGACGCGCTATCGTACTGTGACTGGGCGGGCAAGAGGCTGCCGACCGAGGCCGAGTGGGAGTTTGCGGCGAGGGGAGGCCTCGAGCAGAAGCGTTACCCCTGGGGCGACACGCTGACCCCGGAAGGGGAGCACCTCTGCAACATCTGGCAGGGAGAGTTCCCGACCAGGAACACCCGCAAAGACGGCTACGCGGGTACTGCGCCCGCGGACGCATTCCCCCCGAACGGCTTCGGGCTCTACAATGTCTCGGGCAACGTGTGGGAGTGGTGCCGGGACTGGTTCTCGGCCACCTACCACGTCGGCAACACCAGGGAGAACCCTACAGGTCCACCAGCGGGCGCGTCCAGAGTCATCCGCGGGGGCTCCTACCTATGCCACAAGTCGTACTGCAACCGCTACAGGGTGGCGGCGCGCAGCTCCAACACCCCGGACAGCTCCACGGGCAACTCCGGTTTCCGCTGCGCCGCCGACGCGTAGCGAACGTAGGACGCTACGCGAAGCGCCCTACGTTTGTTTTTCGCGGGCGCGCTGGATGTATTTCTCTGCGGCTTCGGGGTTGTTGTAGCTGAGGGTGCCGCCGGTCATGGGGTTTTTGATCTCGAAGTGTCCGCCGGCCTTCCTGTCGATGATGACCGGGTAATATCGATCTCCAACCTGCTTTACAGCGTACTCGGTTGTGCCGTTTTCGCCCAACTCGCCTCCTCCAGATGCGTGCAGCAGGGTCTCACGCTTCTTCGGGGTCGCGCCCGAGCGCCGAGCGCCCGCCGTCGACGGGCACGGTTGCCCCGTTGATAAAGCTCGCCTCGTCCGAGAGCAGGTAAGAGACAGCAGATGCCGCTTCCTCAGGATACCCCACGCGGCCGACCGGATGCAGCAGGCGCATCTCGTTCGCGATCCGTTCGGCCTCCGCAGGCTCTTGCCCTTCAAGAAACGCCTCGTAGCGCTCCGTAGTGATCGAACCGAGTGCCACGGCGTTGGTCCGGACGCCTTGCGGTCCGTAGTCGACTGCCAGCGCGCGGGTCAGCCCTTCGATAGCCGCTTTGGCCGTCGCATACGGGAGGGCTCCCCGGACCGCCCTTTGCGCCTGATGCGAGGAGACGTTGACGATCGCACCGCCCTTGCCGTCCTGAAGGAAGCGGCGTATCGCGACGGTGCACCCGACCACGGCCAGGTTCAGGTTCAGCACGATAGCGTCGAGCACTTCGCGCGCCCCATCGTGGTGAACGGAGGCGTCCCGGAACACGGCGGCGTTGTTGACCCAGCCCGAAAGTGTCCCCGCGTCCTCGGCGAGATCGGCGGCCTTCTCGGCAACGGCCTCCTCCGAAGCATCGCCGACCAGGGAGATCACACGCGCGCCAGCGTGACGTTCGTTTGTCCAGGCCAGCGCCGCTGGTTCTAGCTCCACGGCAACCACGGCGTTGTCATGCGCGTCTTCGAGGAGCCGCTCGACCAGCGCGCGACCGACACCGCGTCCCCCTCCCGTCACCACGTAGGAACGGCTTATAGCTTTCCGATCCTCATGCCCGTGAAGTGTAAGGGTAACGTAGGCCGGTCGCACGTTTCCGGCCAACCTTTCTCTACTCCAGAGTGACGGTATTGTCGCGGAGCGCCTGCGTCGCCTGGAATAGGCCTCGGGCGCAGGCTCGGTCCGCAACGCTTGGTTGTTTCTAACTGAACGTATGGATCAAGGCGCCAGCAGGACCTTTATGGCACCGTCCTGCTTTTTCTGGAAAATCTCGTAGCCGTGCGGCGCCTGATCGAGCGGTATACGGTGTGTGGCGAGATCTTCGACGCCAAGGGGATCAGAACCGTCGATCAGAAGCGGCATTATGTCGTCGGTCCAGTGCTTTACGTTGGCCTGTCCCATGCGCAGTTGGATCTGCTTGTCGAAGAGCGTAAGCATCGGCAGGGGATCGGCCATGCCGCCATAGAGCCCGATGATGGATATGGTGCCGCCCCTCCGAACGGTGTCGATGGCCTGGTAGAGCGCGCTTAAACGGTCCACCCCGCCCTTGTTCAGGGCTTCTTGCGCGACTGAGTCGGGAAGCAGGCCGGTTATCGTCTGGGCGAGCCCGGTGGCTGGCGAGCCGTGGGCCTCCATGCCAACGGCCTCGATCACCGAGTCGGGACCACGACCGTCCGTCATCTCGCGGACGGTGTCCGCGACGTTGTCTACATTGTTGGTATTAATTACCTCTATCCCGTTGCGGCGCGCCATCTCCAGCCGCTCGGGCACGAAGTCTATGGCGATAACGCGCGCGCCCTGATGCCTGGCGATGCGCGAGCTCATCTGCCCGATCGGACCCAGCCCGAAGACGGCAACGCTGCCACCCTCCGGTATACCGGCGTACTTGACCGCCTGCCAGGATGTTGGAAGGACGTCGGAGAGGTAGACGAAGCGCTCGTCGGGCAACCCCTGGGCCTCTTCTGGCACCTTGATCGGCCCGTACTGGGCCTGCGGAACGCGCAGGAACTCGGCCTGCCCGCCGGGAACCTCACCGTACAGCTTGGCGAAACCGAGCATCGTCGAACCCATGTTCTGCTCATGGACCTGGGTGGTCTCGCACTGCGACTGTAAGCCCTGGTCGCACATAAAGCAGTGCCCGCACGACACGTTGAACGGTACGACGACCCGGTCGCCAGGGGCGACGTGCGTTACCTCGGGACCGACCTCCTCGACTATGCCCATCGGCTCGTGGCCGAGGACGTAGCCCTCCTCGATGAAAGGTCCAAGTATCTCGTAGAGGTGCAGGTCGGAGCCGCAGATAGCCGTGGTCGTGATGCGCACAACCGCGTCGGTCGGCTCCTGGATCGAGGGATCTGGCACGTTGTCCACCCGAACGTCACGCTTGCCATGCCACGCCAGTGCTTTCATATGGTCTTACCTCCCATGCTGGAATCGGCTTCCTCGAAGGCCGATATGAAGCACGCTAGAACTCGATTTCCCTACTCGGTTGATTACCCGGAGCGGGAGGCAGAAAAACGGTCGCCCTACATTCAGGTAAGAAATGGCCCAAAATATGTAGTCGATTAGCAGACCATACCGTGAATGCCTCTGATGCCCGAGACCCGAGGCGCGGTTTGCACGGGCATTCGCGCATCGCCCCTACGGGTCACGTTCTAAACATCCCTTATCAGGATGGCGGCCTCCGACGGATGTAGAGGCTCGCGATGCGAAGGTCCGAGGGTAACGCGCCGCACGAAGCCGGCGCCCACGGTCCGAGGTTGATAGGAGGGGAAGGTGTGGAGGAAGTATCGGCCGGGGCCGCGTCTGCGGGCCGGTCGGTGTTCGATCCAGAGTAGTGGACGGGGTAGGTTGGGCAGGCCGTCCGAGAAATGCTCCCGTATAACCTCGGCCGCGAGGAAGCCCGAGACTTCTTCGGTGGCGATGTCTCCGACCCTGGGAAGCTCCTCGCACACGACCACGGGGGCGTCGCCGTTGGCGCCTTTGTAGATCCTGATCCAACAGCACCCGGCTCCGAGCCTGTAGCCGGTCCTGTGGTGCATGTACTCATGTGTGAGGTTCATGATTCCGTCCCCTGAAGGATCCCTACAGGTTGCCACCGTGCCAGGCCGAGAGCAACTCCCGCTCCCTCCCTGACTCCAAGCCGGCGATCAGCTCCGTCTCCGCTCTCGTGCTGTCCCACTCGCGCACATCCCTTATCGTCTCGGAGACGGGCCGAAACGTGAGCCCCGCCGCGATGGCCTTGCCGCAGTCGACGTCCAGCATGCCGGCGTATTCCCGCGGCACCCACAATGGCAGCTCGGTGAACGGCTCTACTCCGTTCTTTTCCAGGAAATCCTCGGATACCCAGACGAGCTCCACACCGGCGTCACCGATGGCCTCGCACTCTTCCAACAGCGTTCCCATCTGTAGCCCGTAGTCCGGACCCGTTGCGTTGTACGTTCCGGTCTGCTGATCTGCAGCCATCTTTACGATCCATGCAGCGAGGTCCCTCACGTCGATGAACTGCACGCGGCGCTCCGGACGGTCGGGGGCCAGGACCTCGCCTCCGGCGGCGATTCTTCGCGCCCAGTACGTAAAACGGTCTGTAGGATCGTGGGGACCAGAGATCAAACCGGGACGGACGTTGAGTACCCCGCCGGGCATCTCCTCTTCGGCCGCCCGCTCGCACAGCGCCTTGAGTCCGCCGTACGTCTCCCCCGTGACCTCCTCGACCGTCGGGTCGGGCAACTCCTCTACCGGCGCCTCTTCGTCAGCCCCTGGCTCGATAGCATCAGAATAAACCGAGATGCTGGAGACGAAGGTGTAATGGTCCACCGCGTCGGCCAATAGCCCGGCAGACGCCCTGACGACGCGGGGCACATAGCCGCAGGTGTCGATCACCGCGTCCCAGCGCCGGCCGAGCAGGGCCGAGAGGTCAGCTTCTCTGTCACCCTTGATGTTCTCTACCTCGGGGAACAGTCCGGGGGCGCTGAGCCCCCGGTTGAAGAGCGTGACGCGGTGGCCGTCCGCGAGCGCCGCCTCGGCGAGGTAACGCCCGAGGAACCCGGTGCCGCCCAGGATCAGTAAGGCCATCCGTGCCTCCCGGGAAACGGGGCGGGGAGCCGCTCTCCGGCCCGACTTCCCCTAACTGCCCGTCGTGAGGACGCGTTCTTCGGGGCCGTCGACGACCCTGTCGATGACACCGTACTCGACCGCATCTCTGGAGCTAAGTATGTAGTCGCGGTCGGTGTCGCGCTCTATCTTCTCGTAGTCCTGGCCGGTACGCTCGGCGAGGATCTCGTTCACGCGCCGTTTCTGGGCCATGATCTCGCGCGCGTGGATCTCCACGTCCGACGCCTGCCCGCCAAGACCCTGTATGGACGGCTGGTGCAAAAGGATGCGCGTGTTGGGCAGCGCGCTCCTCTTGCCCTTGGCCCCGGCCGCGAGCAGGAACGCCCCAGCCGAAGCGGCCATCCCCAGGGCCGTCGTCGCAACGTCGGCGTTGACGAACTGCATGGTGTCGTACATAGCCAGCATCGCCGAGCTGCTGCCGCCAGGCGAGTTTATGTACAGGTGGATGTCCTGCTCCGGGTCCTCGGCGTCGAGGTGCAAGAGCTGGGCCATGATCACGTTCACCACCTGATCGTCGACCGGCGTGCCAAGAAAGACTATCCTGTCCTTCAAAAGCCGCGAATAGATGTCCATCGTCCGCTCCCCACGCGGACTCTGCTCCGTTACATAGGGAACGACCAACCCGGGATTCGTACTCATCGCGAGACTCCCTCCGTCTCCGCCAACACGCTATACTCCAGAGAGCGTAACATTAGTGTAGGATTTATGCAAGTTTTTTGCAGTGTTTTGGAGGTAAGGAGCATGGACCTTCCGCGTTTGCGGCGCGTTCGGCAGGGGGCTGTGATGAGCCAGGAGGAGTTGGCCGAGAGGAGTGGGGTGGCCCGGGACACGATCTCCAAGTTGGAGACGGGGCGGAGGGGGGCGTACCCATCCACCATCCGCAAGCTCGCCGCGGGCCTCGAGGTGCAGCCACAGATGCTCTTGGGCGGCGTCGAGTATCTGGACGAGGCACCCGATGGACAACCTTCCGAGAAGGATCTGCCGAAGGAGCCTGGGCGAAACAGGAAGGTCGGGTTCTAGTCAGGGACGCTACAATGGGTAGAGGATCAGGCATTGCGAGAACCAGGAGGCACGTGAGGTGGAAGTGCGTTTCGTCCTAAGCGAGTACGTGGAGCGGGCCATGGAACACGCTTCATATGACAAACTCGAGGATGGCACGTACTCCGGCGTCATTCCCCGATGCCGGGGCGTTGTGGCCTTTTCCGAGACCCTCAGAGGATGTGAGGCCGAGCTCCAGTCGGTACTCGAGGACTGGATCCTGCTCGGCCTCAAACTCGGCCACCACCTGCCGGTGATGGAAGGAATAGACTTAAACCGCGAACCGCCCGTTGCCGCGGCTGAGTCCCTGTAAGCGCCGAGACTTCATACGCCGGCTTCGTAAGCTCGGCTTCGACGGTCCTTATTCGGGTCCCCGTCATCAGTTCATGATCCACGGGCAGCACCGTCAGACGATACCGTCCAACTCCGAGTATTCGGTTCCGCAACTCAGGATGCTGCTAGGCCAAGTGGGGGAGATACTCGATCGGGAGATAGGTACCGAAGAGTGTAATCGGCTCTAGAAGGCTACTCCTTCCTGTACGGCTTGCCGATGGCCGCTGGGGCTATGGCGCGGCCGCCGAAGCCGGCGAGGACGACGATGGTGAGGATGAAGGGGAACATCTGGATGAACTCGACGGGTATGACTTGTTCGCTGGCCCTGAAGGTTATGGCCTGGGCGAAGCCGAAGAGCAGGGCGGCGCCGGCCGCGCCGATAGGGTTCCAGCGGCCGAAGATCAGGGCCGCGAGCGCGATAAAACCGCGGCCGCCGGTCATGTTCTCGGTGAAGGACGTGAGCAACCCCATCGAGAGGTAGACGCCGCCGCAGGCGGCCAGAAGGCCTGAGAGGGCGACGCCGTAGTAGCGCATCCGTTGCACGTTGACGCCGGCCGTGTCCACGGCCTCGGGAACCTCTCCCGTGGCCCTGAGCCGTAATCCGAAGGTGGTGCGGAAGACCGCGAAGTAGACCACGGGCACGAGGATGTACATTAGGTAGACGAGCACGCTCTGGTCGAAGAGGGCGGCGCCTATCACGGGTATATCCGAGAGGAGCGGAACCGCGAACGACCCGAAGCCGTTGACGCGCGGCGAGGTGCCCCCCGAGCCGAAGATCGTGACCATCAAAAAGCCTGTACCGCCGAGGGCGAGCAGGTTGATGGCGGTGCCCGAGATGATCTGGTCCGCCTCGAAGGTGATA
>DATDKB010000427.1:0-22497 GCA_036520255.1 Rubrobacter sp.
GGCGTGGACGTGCGCAAGGTCGGTAGCGGGAACATCGGTACGGCCAACGTGCTACGGGCCGCGGGGAAGCGGGCCGCCGTACTCACGCTCGCGGGCGACATGCTCAAGGGCTTCGTTCCCGTGGTAATCGCCAGGCTCCTCGTGTCGAACCACTGGCTTATCGCCGCGGTCGCTTTCGCGGCGGTGGTGGGGCATTGCTGGCCCGTGTTCCTGCGCTTCAAGGGGGGGAAGGCCGTGGCGACGGGCGCGGGGACGACCATCGGGCTCGCGCCGATCCTGGGGCTCGGTCTCTTCGCCTTCTGGTGGGCGATCGTTCTGTTGAGCCGCTACACGTCGCTCGGCGCGATCTCCGTCATGGTCGTGAGCCCGGTGGTTTTTTGGCTTTCGGGCCAGCCGCTTCCTTACATGCTGTACACGATCGTCGGGGGGGCGCTCGTTCTCTGGAGGCACAGAGAGAACGCGCGGGCCCTCATCAAGGGCACGGAGAGAAAGGTAGGAGAGCGGACCGAGAGGGGGAGCTAGTTGCTCCGCGAAGCGTACACGGACAAAACGATACTGCTGACCGGCGGGACCGGCTTTCTCGGGACGGTGTTGGTCGAGAAGATCCTGCGTTCCCTCCCCGACCTCGGGCGTCTCTACCTCGTCGTCAGGCCCTCCCGTGGGAAGAGCGCCGCCGAACGCTTCCAGAAGGACGTGCTCGGCGCGGCGGCCTTCCGCGGCCTGCGCGAAGAATTGGGCGACGAGTTCGATACCTACGTCTCTGAGAAGGTCCGCATACTGGAGGGCGACATTCACACTTCTTCGCTCGGGCTCGGTGAGGAGGAGCTCGCGGAGCTCTCGCGCGAGGTAGATGTGGTGATCCACTCCGCCGCGTCGGTGATCTTCGACGCGCCCCTCGACACCGCGGTCGACTCGAACGTCCGCGGCACCCTTGGCCTCCTGAAGCTCTCGCGCGGCTGGGAGAAGAGGCCGCTTTTCATGCACATCTCGACGGCCTACGTGGCTGGAACTATCAAGGAGGATGCCCCCGAGGCGCCGCCAGGCGGCAGCTCGCCCAACGGGACGGCCCTCGACGCACGCGAGGAGGTGCTCGACCTCGAAGCGATCGTGGCCGAGGTGGACGTGGCTTCGCAGGAACGCTCACTGCTAAGGCGTTTCGAGACTGAGGCGCGGCAGGAATTGGGGATGGTCGGGGAGGAGGATGAGGTCGTAGGGAGGGTGGACCAGCTCAGGCGGGCCTGGATGCGCGAGCGGCTCGTCGAGCGGGGGACGTTACGGGCGCGGGAGCTCGGGTGGAACGACGTCTACACCTTCACCAAATCGCTAGCCGAGCGGATGGCCCTGGAGGAGAGGGGAGAGGCGCCCCTCATTATATTGAGGCCTGCCATTATCGAGAGCAGCCACAAAGAGCCTTACCCTGGTTGGATCCAGGGCACCAGGATGGCCGACCCCATAATTATGGCTTTCGCCAAGGGCATCCTGCGCGAGTTTCCCGGCAACCCGAAGAGTTACGTGGACATTGTCCCCGTCGACCACGTCGTGAACGCGATCCTCGCCGCCGGCGTCCGCCGGCCCGAGAGGCCCGAGGTCTTCCAGGTCGCCTCGGGCGAACGAAACCCGATCCGCTACCACGACCTCTACGACATCGTGCGCGACTACTTCGTGGAGAACCCCCTGCGCGACTTGGGCGGACGCCCGATACAGGTACCTGAGTGGTCCTTCCCTGGCCGCAGACGGGTTGAGGGACAGCTAAGGACGGAGCTCGCCGTTCTCAAGGTGGCCGCCAAGCTCGCCGCAAGGATGCCTGAGGGGCACATGGCCCAGGACGCCAGGCAGAGGATCGCGCGCGCCGAAAAACGCGCCAGGATGAGCCTTTACTACAGCCGCATCTACGGCGCCTACGCGAACATGACCGCGACCTTCTCGACCTTCCGAACCACGGCCCTTTACGACGCCATGCCGCAAGAAGATCGCGAGGAGTTCCCGTTCGACATCACCGAGGTCGACTGGCGAGCCTGGATGCAGGGGGCGCACCTGCCCGCGCTCACGACCCGCCCGGGCCGCAAGAAGCGCAAGGAACCGGCGGCCGAAGAGCCGGGGGAAGTAGCCGCCATCTTCGACGTCGACGGTACCCTCGTCGGCTCCAACGTTGTCTCGTACTTCGCGTGGCTCAGGATGCAGGAGCTACCGGCGCCCTTGCGTCCGCTCTGGCTCGCCGCATTTTTGACCAAGATCCCCTACTACTGGGGCCTGGATAAGATCAGCCGCGCCCACTTCAACCGCGCCTTCTACAAGAACTACGCGGGCTGGAAGCCCTCCCGTGCCCACCACCTCGGCCAGCAGAGCTTCGCAGGATTCACCCTGGAGCGCATCTTCCCCGACGCTCTGCAGCAGCTCAGAGACCACAAAGCTGCGGGCCACCGTGTCGTCCTGCTCTCCGGAGCCCTCGACTTCCTGCTCGAGCCGATGAAGGACCTCGCCGACGACGTGCTCTGCTCCACGCTCGCCCAGGAGAACGGGGCATATACCGGGGAGTTGACGGGAGCCCCCGTCGCAGGCGACGCCCGTGCCAGGATGCTCGCCTCCTTCGCCAGGCGCCGCCACCTCGACCTCTCGCGCTCTTACGCCTACGCGGATTCTATCTCCGACCTGCCCATGCTCGAGGCCGTCGGAAACCCTGTCGCCGTGAACCCCGACCGAAGGCTCGGGGCCGCTGCGCGAGACAGGGGATGGAGGGTCGAGCACTGGGACAAGAACGGTACGAACGGCGTGGCCAAGAAGATCTAGTTTGCAATCGCTCGTCTACAGGAAGTCCATCCCCCGCTACCTCCTGATGCGCATCTCCTCGAAACGCATAGAGACCCTGGAGACGAGCCGCTTCTCCCCGCTTCAACTCGAAGAAATCCCAGAACCCAAGCTCCCGACGCCGGAATGGGTACGCGTGACACCCCTCCTCTCCGGCATCTGCGGCTCGGACCTGGGAACGCTCTCCTCCGAGAACTCACCTTACTTCTCCCCGATCACCTCCCCCCCCTTCGTGATGGGCCACGAGGTCTTCGGAGAGGTGGCCGAGGACAACTCAGGCTTCGCCGTTGGAGAACGCGTGGTCGTAGAACCGGCCCTCGGCTGCAAGGTACGGGGCGTCGAGCCGCCGTGCCCCTACTGCGCCTCTGGCCGCCACGCCCTGTGCCTGAACGTGGCGAAGGGCGACATAAGCCCAGGCATCCAGACGGGCTTCTGCCGAGACACAGGCGGCGGCTGGTCGTGCGGAACACTGGTCGCCCATCCCTCGCAGCTCCACCGCGTACCCGACGCCGTCCCCGACGAGGCCGCGGTTGCCATAGAACCCCTCGCCTGCGCCGTGCATGCTGCCCTCAAAGACACCCCTAGCCCCGACGATACGAGCCTGGTGATCGGGGCGGGCAGCGTCGGCCTCTTCACCGTCGCCGCGCTCCGCCATCTCACCGAAGCAGGCCGCATTATCTGCGTCGCCAAGCACACGCGACAGAGAGATGAGGCCCTTCGTCTCGGGGCCGACGAGGTCGTCCACCCGAAGGAGACCTACACCACGCTGCCGAAAATGCTAGGGACGGAAGCCTACAAGCCAGAGTTAGGCAAACCCGTAGTTATGGGCGGGGCCGACAGGGTCTATGAATGCGTCGGCGCGCCGGCCACGATGGAGGACGCGGTCCGACTCACCAGGCCGGGCGGCGAGACGACGCTCGTCGGGATGCCCGCGGCGAAGAGCAGCCTCGACCTCACCGCACTCTGGTACAAGGAGATCAGCCTAGCAGGAAGCTACGCTTACGGCGCCGAAGAATACCACGGAGAAAGGACGAGCAGCTTCGCCCTGGCCCTCAGCCTCGCGCCCGAGATAGGCCTCGAAAAGATGGTCGGACCGCGTTTCCCGCTCGAAAAGTACGGGGAGGCCGTGGCGGCCGCGCGTGCCGCTGGCCGCGAAGGAAACGTCAAGGTGGTATTCGACCATAGGAGCTACTCATCATTTCAGCCGGTCAGCCCGGACTCGTGAAAGCGAAAGCCGAAGTGCTGACTAGCTGAAGTGCTAAGACTACCGAAGGGAGCGACGATGAGCAGAGCGGGTTTTGTTACTTTTCTCGAGAAGAACAGCCCCCCGATGATGTTCAACGCGGGGGACGCTTTTCACTACGAGAAGCTGCCGGAGGGGACGCGTGTGATCTACCCTCCGGGACCGCGGGAGCCGTTGTCCGATGCGAACGTTGCCATCGAACGGGCGCTCCTGGAGCCCCTGAATATGGAGCCTTTGCACGAGTTGTTCTTCCCCGGGATGAAGCTAACCATCGCCTTCGACGACCTCTCGTTGCCGCTCCCGCCGATGCAGCGGCCCGACGCGAGGCAACTCGTGATCGAGAAGGTCCTCGAAAAGGCCCACGCGAAGGGCGTCGAGGACATACACTTGATCGCGGCCCTCGGATTGCACCGCAGGATGACCGAGGCCGAGCTCAGGCATTGCCTCGGCGACAAGATCATGTCCCGCTACTACCCAGATCGCCTCTACAACTACGACGCCGAGGATGAGGAGAACAACGTCACCATCGGCGAGACCGAAGAGGGCGAGGAGGTGACGATCAACCGCCGCGTTGCCGAGGGCGACCTGCTGGTCTACGTGAACGTCAACTTCATCCCCATGGACGGCGGCCACAAGTCCGTCCACACGGGCCTCTCCCCGTACTCCTCGATCCGCTACCACCACACCCCCGACACGCTCTCGCACACCCGCTCCCTGATGGACCCGCCCAACTCGGCCATGCACGCGTCCTTTAACAAGATGGGCAAACTGCTCGACGAGCACGTTAAGGTCTTCCACATCGAGACAACCCTCAACAACGCGGCCTTCCCCGCATTCGCAGACTTTATGGCGAAGCCCGAGCGGGATTGGAGCCCGGTGACGAAGGCGAACTTTTTGGCCATGCACAATGCGACGCAGAGGGCGCCTGTGCGGCTCTCGCGGAGGATCTTCCACACCATCAAGGGCCCGCACAGGATGACGGGCGTGTACGCCGGCGCGACCGACCCCGTTCACGCCGAGACGCTAAGGGACAACTACGAACAACAGGTGGTACCTGTCGACGGGCAGGCCGACGTGTTGCTCTTGGGAATACCCTATCTCGGGCCGTACAACGTGAACTCCATCATGAACCCACTGCTCGTCTACAACATGGTGCTCGGTTATCTCTTCAACCTGTACAGGGGCAAGCCGCTCGTGCGCGAGGGTGGCGTCCTCATCGGCACGCATCCGATGCCGGAAGAGTTCAACGAGATCCACCACCCCAGCTACATCGACCTCTGGAACGAGGCCTTCCCCGAGACCCACGATATACGCGAGATCCACGAGCGCTACGAGAAAAAGTACGCCTACGACCCGTGGTACCGTACCCTCTACCGCAACTCCTACGCCTACCACGGCGCGCACCCCTTCACCGTCCTGTATTGGGCCGCCCACGCCCTCGACCACCTCGGCGACGCGATACTCGTAGGTGGCAACCCCGAGACTACGAAGCGCATGGGACTGGGCCGCGCCGACACCGTGGCCGAAGCCCTGCAGATGGCCCAGGACACTGTGGGCCCGAACCCGAGCACCACCTACATGCACATCCCGCCCCTCTTTATGTGCGAGGTTTCTTAGCCCCGGAACCTCACGCCCCGCTCGCAGGGCGTGAGGTTTTTCACTCAACCCCGATGCAACGGGTTACAAAGCCGCATTTGTGTGGGTGTATTTGCTACACTCTGTAGCGAAGGTTTTTAAGAGACGCATCCGGAGTGAGAGCATTCGAGAAAGTTAGGGACGAGGTTGGGCGTTAGTTTGAGGGCGCTTTTCGCCTCCCGTATTTACGCGGCCCGTGGGGCCGTTACTGTTTTGCGGCGTTCGCCGCGGCTCGCTAGCCCCGGAGAATCTGGGAAGGAGCTTTACGCAATATAGGATGATGGAGCCGCCCTTTTCAGCGGCCGCGTACAGGAACACGTCTGTCGGGGAAGATCTCGCCCTCCGCTACTTCGCGGGGGGTGGGGCATGAAGTCTTTACGGGTCGACGGAAGGCTGTCTTTCGTGGTGTTGCTCGTCTCGCAGTTGGCTGCGACGATGGGGTTCACATTCGTGTTGCCGTTCATGCCGATCTACGTGCAGGCGCTCGGCGTGGAAGATGCCGGACATGCGGCGGCCTGGGCGGGGGTGATCAACAGCTCCACCGCCGTAACCATGGCCCTCGCGGCGCCGCTCTGGGGCAAGCTGGGCGACAGGGTCGGGCTCAAGCCGATGCTGCTCAGGGCGACGGTTGCGGGATCTATCGTCATCGGGCTGATGGGGCTCGTTGGGAGCCCGTGGCAGTTGCTCGCCCTCAAAACGTTGCAGGGCTGCCTGACGGGAACGGTCGCGGCGGCGACGGTGCTCGTCTCGGCGACGGCCCCGGCGGAGAGGGCCGGGGCGAGGCTCGGGACTTTGCAGATGGTCATCTTCGTGGCCGCCGCGGCCGGACCCTTCTTCGGCGGTGTTTTCGCTGACCTGGTGGGCATCAGGGCATCGTTCGGGGTCACAGCGGCGCTGCTTGCGGCGTCTGCGGTCTTGATCTCCATCTGGGTTAAGGAGGAGAGATCCGACGCGGAGAAAGAGGGCGAGGAATCCGTCGCGGCGGAGGGCTCATTGCCGTACAGGAAGCTCGCGCCGAGCCTACTCGCGCTCTTCGTGGTGCAGGTTGCGATCATGAGCGCAGCCCCGGCTATGCCCGGTCTGCTCTCCGCCCTGATGGACAAGCCCGTGCGGGTCGCCACCCTCGCGGGTTGGGTTATCGCGACGGGAGCCCTGGCCGCATCGGTCGGTTCAGTGGCCGCCGGGAAGCTCGCGGCCAGGTTCGGGGCCAGGAAGGTCATCATCTGGACCTTGCTGTTGGCGGGCATCTCGGCGCTTCCCCAGGCCGGGGTGGACTCCGTCGCCATGCTGTGGGCCTTGCGTCTCTTGACCGGGCTCTTCGTCGGCACCGCTATCCCGGTTGCCAACCTCGCGATCCGGGACTCCGCGCATCCCGGGCGCCAGGGCGAAGCGTTCGGCGTCGCAGGTACGGCAACCTCGACGGGCAACGCCATCGGGCCCCTGGCTGGTGGGTTGCTCGCCTCATCGTTCGGCTTCGGCGCACCGTTCCTCGTCCCCGGCGTCTGCTTGGTGGTCGTCTCCGCGATCATCTGGGGAACCCCTTTGCTCGCCGTCGGATACCGCACGGCGCTACGCGATCACTAATCCCCTAGCCGCCAGAGCGGGTTGTCTTCCAGGTGGATGTTGTTGAGCTGTAACCAGTGCCTCTCGGCGTCGTCGCCCCTTTTCTGCCAGGGTCGCGTAAGGCCGACGCTCAGGATCGTTTCGACGCCGGCTTCCAGGCGCTTCTGCACGCTCTGGACGAGATTCCGGCGCGGTGTTCGTCCGTCTTTTTCGTAGAGCCGCAGGTCGGTCACCGACAGGTCTACCGAAGGCATGAGGTAGTCGAGGACCAGGCGGACCGTGCCCCGGTGATCCACGTACATCCAGGGCTGCTTCTCCGGCCTCAGGCAGCCCAGCGAGCCTTTGCCCTCGCCGACGTCGACCGTGCCGCTCTCGTTCCAGAGCTCGAGCTCGGGGCCGAAGATCTCCGCCAGGTCTTCGCGCGCTACTCCGTCGAGGACTTCCCAGAAACCTTCCGGGCCGTCTTCAGAGAGCCACCTCGTCTTCGTCGGGTCGAAGCGGTGGTCTTCCAGCTCCGGGGGGCGGCCAGCGTCGGTCGTCGGACCGAGGTCGACGACGGACCCGATGTCGAAGGGGCCGCCGTTGGCCCGCAGGAGATCCGTGGTCAGCCTGCCGTGCTGGAGAACGGGGCGGACGTGACGCGCCGTGTTCACGTCAATGCCGGCAACGCAAAAGTAGCCTGGCTGCATCCGCGTCAGGTGGTTCACGAGTATCTGCATGTCGTTACAGGTGGACGGCCCGAATGCCGCCCCACTCCCGGTCCAGGTACTCTAGGACCAGGCGGCGGTGGCAGTGCTCTGGTCCGGCCTCGCTGCAAAGCAATACCGTCGAGACGTCAAAGAGGTTCCTGTCCAGCGTTTCTTCGATCCGGCGCTCCCGCAGGAGGTCGAGGAACGCCCCCTCGTAGTCGGGCCATCCGCCGCCTTGCCGGTAGGCGTCCAGGATCTCACGCGTCGGGGCGAGCAGGGGTTCGTAAACGTACTCGGCGCGGCACAGCTCTTTCAGGAAGAACGGCAGGTCGGCCCTGCGGGCGAACCCGGCGAGCCTGGACGCGTTGTTCAGCCGCACGTCGATGAGACGCCCGATACCTGCGTCCTTCAGCGCCCCGAAGAACTCGGGCGCCGCCTTTTTCGTGAAGCCGATCGTATGGACTTCCGTGCTCTCGCCTCCGTCTCGGGGAACAGGACCGGCTGGCCGCCGTCCGTCTCGCCCTCTGTCTGGATGCTTCCGTCGCCCCTTATGTGCCGCAGCGTGAACCCCAGCTCCTCCAGGGCCCGCCCGACGAGTAGCCTGCGGTGGCAGCGGGCGGGGTCTTCCTCGCTACAGAGCAGGGCGACCGTGCTGGCCCCGATCTCTCGCTCCAGCCTACTTATACCATCGTGGAACGGTCGGGACCGTCCGACCAGCGCGTAGTCGACCCTCCCCGTCGCGTCGTAGAACTCTTTACCCTCGGGCCTTCCGCCGAGCTCCCGGCCGAGGAACAGGTACCCGATACCATCCTTCGACAGCACCGCTTCGAGGGAGCGGGCGTTGAAGCGCGGCGCGTGCCTGGAGTACGGATGCGAACGGGTGTCCACCAGAACCTCGATTCCGTGTCTCCTCAACAGGCCGAAGAACCTCTCCACCGAATGGTTGGAATGCCCGACCGTGAACACCGTGTTTGTCTCCGACCTTTGATCTCCTATCGTAATTCCTTTCCGTCTGAAGAAATCGTGAGGACGGTATCGAGCATAATCCTGGTGCCGCATTCTCCCCAGACCCTATTTCTCGATTTCGCCGGCTGCGCCCGATCCCAGGGAGCTCCCATCTGCTTGCTGCGGTTTCGTTGCTGAGAGCAAAGATTCCTGACAAAGCATCGTGATCTCCGCCAATTCACCCGAAATTCATCGCTGTCTGGTTTCTTCTTGGACAGGATTCCGGATCGGGAGAGGAGCGGAGCACCCATCGCATGGCGGTGGCTCTCTCGGGCACGACGAAAAGAGGGTACGCGATGACGCGTCACGATCACTACACGCTGGGTGGCGAGAACCCGCCCAAGTCCACGTACTACGGTCAGGGCAAGTTCGGGCGCATGTTTCCTATGCTGCCGCCGTTCGCCACCGATACACCTTCGGTGAGGAACGCGCTCGAGGAGCTGGGCAAGAAAGGCGGCATCATGGACGTGGCTGATGAGACGGACAACGTCGCCAACCCGAACCTGGCGCGGGATCTCATCACCAACCCCGCCCTTAACGTGAACAACGGTACAGACTATCGCCTCACAAGTAGGGCACTTCGCAAAGCGCCCCTACATCATCCGCGTGTCATCCGTCCGTTGCGCGGCAACATGGCTCTGGCACCCTCCATATCGGAAAGGGCGAATAAGAGGAGGAGTGAGCATGCCGAGCGAAGACGTGCGAGAGGCGGCCTCCGAAGAGGTACGCCGTACCCCAATGGGGACCGTCAACGTCGTGGACCCGCATCCGTTGAACTGGCTGTACATCACCTGGAACACCACGGAAGAGCCCGTACGCACCGATGAGAAAGGCAACATCGTGGGGGCTGCGACGAAGGATTCCTACTGGGAGGGTGCGACGCTCGTTGTGAAGGTGCGCGAGGGTGTACGTTTCCAGGATGGGACAACCCTGACGGCCCACAGCGTCAGGCGCGCCTTCGCGGAGGTGCAGAAGTGGAAGGTCCCGCATCCGCCCGGCACGTACCTGAACTTCCATCCCGGTACCACTGTCGACGTGACGGACGACTACACCATCAGGTTCAACTTCCCTGAACCCGACGGCCTCGCGTTGGCCAAATTCCGGGGATTTCATATACCCAGCGAGAGGTTCTGGGAGAATGGTGAAGGGTTCGGCTACAGAAAGCTGGGTACGGGTGAAAGGCACTGGTGAGCGATCGACGCTCCGGGTCTGTGGGGCTCGGGACCTTTCACCCTCGCCGAGGGATACTCCACCATCGAGAACACCATCGCGATGATCTCAGGCGACCCGTTCACCTACACCTGGCTCTTCACCGATTTCCCACGATCGGACCGCGTGGTGCTCGAGGCGAACACCGATCACTGGAACAAGGAACGTGGCCCGAGGCTCGAGAAGGTTGTCTATGTAAACGACATCCACCCTGCGGTGGCGCTGGAGAAGGTCTGCAACACCGAGGGTGAGATCGATATCGTAAGCGAGGTCTCGCCCGCCGATGCCAGGAAGGTCGTCGACTCCGAGCATGCCAACCTCATCACGGTTGACGCCCTGCGCGTGGTGTCAGGTCTGATCAACCGCAACGCCGAGTTTATGAACGACGTGTGCGTCCGCAGGGCGCTCAACCTCGCCGTGGACCGCGACCGCCTGATAGATGAGGTCTTCCAGGGCTACGCACACCCCGTGGCCGCGCTTGCCCCTCCTTATTCGGGTGGGGCGCCCGACGGGCTGGAGCCGTACCCGCACGATCCCGGAGAGGCCAAGCGCCTCCTCTCCGAGGCGGGCTGGTCTGAAGGACGCGCCCTCAGGCTCGCCGCCACGAGCGACGTTACGGCCGGCGCCGAGCATCTTGCGGGGGACTTGCGTGATTCGCTCGGGGTCGAGGTCGAGACGATCATCATCCCCGACGAGGACCTCATCTCCGCCCAGAAAACGCTCGTGGAGAAGAACTGCCCCTACCGTTCGACGTTCTGGTCCACGCCTGGTTCGACCTCGCGGCCGGATATCCGCCGGCGGTCATCCACCGCGAGCACTTTCATTCCCTGGGCGCGTTCCGCGCCGGGCCTCCCGTGCCCGAGTTCGAGGAGCTGATGGCCCGCTCCGTCGTCGAGACCGACGCAGAGAAGTTCGGCGGGCTGGGCAAGCAGATAGACAGGCTCGTCTACGACGAGGTCCTTAGCGTTTTCCTGTGCTGCCCGATGGCGCTCGTCGCCGTGAACAGGTACGTGAAGTTCACGGAACACGCCGCCACGCTGGAGCCGGCCGAAACCGAGGTCACAGAGGAGCACTGGTCGCGGAAGTAGGTTGAAGGCCACGGGTTCATGCTACAGGCATAGGGCTGCAGGCAGGGGCCGCCCCCTGACGACCTGTAGGGGCGATTCGCGAACCGCCCTCGCCCGGTCCTACCTTACCCTTTTGGGTCCGCCGCCGAAGAGGGTTTGGCGGGTCTTGTCGTCGACGTTGTCCAGCGAGCGGCGCAGTTCTTTGCCGACTTCGAGGGCGCGGGCTACGGCGGGGCGCGATTGAATGTTCTCGTACCAGCGTTTTACGTTCGGGTAGTCATCGAGATCCTGGCCCTGGCGCTCGTGGGAGACCAGCCAGGGGAAGATCGCCATGTCCGCTATCGTATACTCGTCGCCCGCGAAGTACGCGGCCTCCGAGAGACGCCGGTCCATAACGCCGTAGAGGCGCGTGGCCTCGTCGGTGTAGCGCTCTATCGCGTAGGGGATCTTCTCCGGCGCGTAGCCCCTGAAGTGGTGCGCCTGCCCGAGCATGGGCCCCACGTGCCCCATCTGGAACATCAGCCACTGCAGCAAGAGGTATCTATCGCGCGGGGGTTCCGGCATGAACCGACCCGTCTTCTCTGCTAGGTAGATCAGGATCGCCCCGACTCGGAGAGGGAGATGGGCTCTCCGTCGGGACCTTCCTGGTCCACGATGGCGGGCATCTTGTTGTTCGGGCTTATCTTCAGGAACTTTTCCTCGTACTGGTCGCCCGAGGCTATGTCCACGGGCACGATCCGGTAGGGGAGGTCCGTTTCTTCAAGGAAGATCGTGATCTTCCACCCGTTGGGCGTTAGCCAGTAGTAGAGGTCTATAGGTTGCGCCATCAGGCTAATCCTCGCTCTCTGTGATTTCGGATGCCACGAACCTAGTTCTCCCGCACGCACGCAGATGAAACACGGCACCCGCAACTCTCCGGGGCTTGCAACCACCGGGTTTGGAAAACGTATCAGGCAGAGAGATCGAGCGATAGAAAGGTTGACGATGGATCTGCTACGCATCATCATCGCGATAATACTCCCGCCCCTCGGGGTGTTCTTGCAGGTCGGGATCGGTAAACAGTTCTGGATCAACATCCTGCTGACGATCCTCGGCTACATCCCCGGCATAGTCCACGCCGTCTGGGTCATCGCGAAATACTAACCCCTCGAAACCTGAAACTTTATGCCTTGGTTCGCGAACCGCTTCAGGGCGTGCGGTAAACGACGATGATCGTCAACAGGCAGACCACCGTGAGCGAGAGGTACGAGAGGGCATCGCCCCTGAGGTCCGCGAGGGAGCCTCCTACGGGGGCTCCGACGGCGTAGCCTGAGGCCCAGGCGAAGTTCGTGATGGCGAAGGCAACGGCCCTGTCCATCCCCGCCTTCTCGGTACCGCGCGAGAAGAGCGCCGTCCCTGGGACGAGCGTCGCGTTGAAGGCCCCCGCCGCGAGCACGACGAGAAGCCCGATCACCCACGGGTTCCCGGCCCACACAAGGAGCAGCAAGATGCCGATGGAGGCGAGCAGGCCGGCAAAAACTGGCGGACGGTAGCCCGAGCGGTCGGACCAGCGGCCGAGCAGCGGGTGGACGAAGGCCTCGAAGATGGCGCTGAGCAGGAAGACCGTCCCCACCGCCGCGGCGCCCCATCCGAGCCTGTGCAGATCGAGGGGCACCAGAACGGCCAGCGCGCTGAAGAGCAGCGGTGAGAGCCCTATAAACCACAGGCTCGTCAGTAGCAAAGGTCGCCGCAACATCCCGAGCGCGGGCAGCAAGGACACTTCTCCAGAGGAGACAGGAGCCGGCTCGAGGGCGGCCCAGGCGGCGATGACCACACCAGCCAAGGCGACGGCCGCGAAGGCCGGCAGGAGGCCAACGGTGGCGGCGACGCTGCCTAGGACCGGCCCCAGGAGGGCCCCGACGACGGCCGCGCTGACCATCACCCCGATCAACTCTGCCCGCCGCTCCTCCGGAGCCCGGTCGAGGAGCCAGGTGAACGCGGCCACCCACGAGAGCGCGCTGCCGAACCCGCCGAGAAACCGCGTCAGCACGAGCAGCCACGCGGCGTCGACGAGCGCGAACATCACGCTGGTTACAGACATCAAGGTCAACCCCACGAGCGCAGTAACTCTTACCCCCGAGCGCGAGGCGAGGTACCCGCTCGGCACGCTGCCAACCAGGACGCCGGCCCCGTAGGCCCCGCTCAACACGCCGACCACCGACTTGGAGAGGCCGAACTCGTCCTGAAAGTAAGGGACGAGCGGGTACAGCGCGGCGTAGAAGATCGTGTCCACCAGGACTATCGCGCAACTGAGGGCCAAGAGTCTTCGCACGCGGGTTATTCTACTGCCTGAGCGTGCGGAGGAGGTCTGAAATTTCACGGCGCTTCGCGTGCAGGCTGCTAACATAATCGGCGTGGGCAACCTCAACACGATCTTTACCGACTGGCTCGCGTGGGAACGCAGGGGACGGGCGAACAGGGTGCTGTTCGTCCTGTCGCTCTCGCTGGCCGCCTTCGTGACACTGGCCTTCGCGTGGGCCTCGCTCCACCCCGACCCCGGCAACGCGGCGCGCTCCTTCGCGTTCTACTGGGTGTGGGGGCTCTGTGCCATTGGCGTTCTCGTCGGGATGGCCGAGTACAAGACGAGTCCTCTGCGCAAGGGCAGGGAACGGGGCCACCTCTTTATTTTGCTGTACATCGGGGCGCTGCTCATCGTCACCCGCGCCTTGAACATGGTCCTCTACTACGGCTAGTTTTTTGTATAGCGCCCTGCTCTTCGACCTCGACGGCACGCTCGCGGAAACCGATTCCCTGCACTTACCGACATGGGTTGACGTACTCGAGCCCTACGGTGTCAGAGTAGATAAGGAATTTTATAAGGAGGAGATCAGCGGCCGGAGCACCGCCGAGATCGTGCGCGCTTTGCTCCCCGACCTCAGCGACGAGGAAGGAAGGTCCATCGGCGAAGCCAAGGAGGCCAACTTCCGTGAGCGCGCCGCGGAACTGGAGCCCATGCCTGGACTCATCGATTTCGTGGAGCAGGGCAGGGAGCGGGGGATGGAGATCGCGCTCGTCACCAACGCACCGAAGGAGAACGTAGAGGCGATCCTGCTCGCGCTCGAACTGCGTAGCTTCTTCGACACCGTAGTGCTCGCCGACGAGGTAGGGGCGGTCAAGCCCGATCCCGCTCCCTACCTGGCCGCACTGAAGAAAACGGGTGTCCCGGCCGAAGAAGCCCTGGCCTTCGAAGACTCGGTGTCGGGTGTCTCCTCCTCCGTTGCCGCCGGTATCCCCACGGTGGGCATCACCTCCAGCCGGGCCCCGAAGAAACTACTAGGAGCCGGGGCCTTCATTACGGCGCAGGACTTTACCGATGCGCGGCTTCAGGACCTGATCGACAGCCGGGCGTAAGGGAAGGACGATGACCGCCTGAGGGGTAGTGGGGGCTCAGACGTCCTTGACGGCGGCCCAGGCATGGACCGGTGTAGCCCGGGCCCCACGACCATGGGACGAGGTGCGAGAAGCCGTAGCAAGCGGTGAGACCGTGTGGGAGCGGTTCGCGAAACGCCCACTTTCACCGGGCCGCGCCGAGAAACGCCAGCAACCTCTGCGCGTACTCGGGATGCTCGTGGGCCTCCACGTGCCTGTACCCTTCCAACGTCCACATGCACGCCCCGGGGTAGGCAGCAGCGAGTAACTGAGCCTGTTCGTAAGGGACCACTTCGTCATCCGTAGAGTGGATGATGAAGAGCGGCACGCCTTCGTCGGAGAGCCTCGTGGCCTCCCTCTTCGGTACCACGTCCCAAGGGTCGAAATCCGGGAAGAGCTTCCCGGCGAGCAGGATGGCTGGCTCGAGTATCTCTCCGAAGCGCACGAACTCCGGAAGCTTGCGCTTCAGGAGCAGCGGGAGGTCGCCGTATCCGGCCTCTTCTACTACCGCGGCGATGCCAGTCCCCGGGGCCGCCCTCAGGGCCGTGGCGCCACCCATCGACCAGCCGTGGAGCACCACCCGATCGAGGGCGTAACCCTCAAGTTTTACCCAGGCAAGCGCGCCAAGGACGTCGCGAACTTCTCTGTAGCCAAGTGTACGGCGCGACCCCCCCGACTCGCCCTGCGCCCGCAGGTCAAGCAGGAGCACGCTGTATCCGGCGTCGTAATACACGAGAAGAGTTTGCAGCAGATGCTCCTCGAACTTGTACCCGCCCCAGCCGGGGACGAGCACGGCGGCCTTGGCCGGGTCCCCCGCAGGTACCCACCAGGCACTCAGGGTGACGCCGTCGGTGCTCTCCACCTCGACTTCTTTGTAATCGAGCCCGACGGAAGCTGGCGTCGCCCATGGGGATTTGCGCTTCGGGCCGGTCATCCAGAGGACGACTAGCATTCCGACGCCCAGGTACCCGAGGGAGACGACGACGAGTAGGATGAGCATGCGTCGGAGCATCGTATCCCGTCCCTCCCGCCGCTCGGGCGCTAGAGGACCACCTCGACCGTCGTCGGACCGGCGTCCTCGCCGAGCGAGACGGTGAGCTCGCCGTCCTGCTCATAGTCCGGCTCGCGCTCCTCACCGTCTACGAGGACGCCCTGTGCCGTGACGCCGCGCAGCTTGAGGCGTATCTCATTGCGCTCGGGTACGAAAGAGCCTTCGCGTTCGCCGATGCGGACGGTGATGCGTTCGTCCGAAGATTCACAGGAGACCCTGCGCCTGGCGTACTCCCCTTCCGTGTAGCCGAAGCCGTTCCCCTCATCTTCATAAAGGGTAGATTCTCCCGTACCCGGAGCGGGGTAGAGGAGCAGCGTCAGGGGGTCCGTTGGTCTTTCGTCTGTGTGGGACGCGTCCGGGCCTATCGGTATCGCTGTGCTTGCCTTGATGTAGAGGGCGGGCTCGCCTAGGGGAGCGTGTGCGAGGAGGTGGGCGGGGCCGTCGAGACGTTCGCCGCTCCAGTAGTGGAACCAGGTGCCCTCTGGTAGGTAGACGTGGCGGTGCTCGAGGCCGGGGCGGGTTATGGGTGCGACGAGCAGGGCGTCGCCGAGAAGGAACTCGTCGTCTGCCGTGTAGGTTGTCTCGTCTCCGGGGTACGCGAAGAGGAGCGGGCGTAGGATCGGGGCTCCCGTCCTGTGGCACTCGTCGAAGAGGGAGTAGAGGTAAGGAAGCAGTCGCTGGCGGAGCTTGACCATCTCCCTGCACACCGACTCGAAGGGCTCGCCGAAAGTCCACGGCTCCTGGTGGCGGGTTCCCAAAGTGGTGTGGTTGCGGCAGTAGGGTTGGAAGATCCCGAACTCGTACCAGCGGGCGAGGAGCTCCCCGTTGGTATCGCCCCCGAAGCCGCCGATATCTACGCCTGCCCAGGCGACGCCGGAGAGGGCGAGGTTCTGGAGCTGGGGCATGCTCATCCACAGGTGCTCCCACCAGGATGAGTTGTCCCCGGTCCAGTGCATGGCGTGGCGCTGCAACCCGGCGTAGCCCGCGCGGGTGATCACGAACGGCCGCTCGTCGGGACGCAGGGCAAGGAGGCCTTCTCGGGCGGCGCGGGCCATCAGGGAGCCGTAGGTGTTGTGGATCTGGGCGTGCCACTTCGCCTCGCCCGTCCGTCCGCCTGGGTGGATCACGTCGTCGGGCATCGTGGCCCCGTCGGGGATGAAGAGCGCCGGCTCGTTCATGTCGCACCAGATACCGGCGACTCCCGCATCGGTGAGAACCTTCTGGTTTTCGCCCCACCACGCGCGCGTCTCGGGGTTGGTGAAGTCGGGGAAGGCGCACACGCCCGGCCAGACGGCGTTATGGTACTCATCTCCGTCCCGTGTCTTGCAGTAAAGGTCTTTGTCTCTGCCGTCCGTGTAGACGGCGTAGTTCTCGTCCACCTTCACGCCTGGGTCGACGATGGTGACGACGCGGAAGCCCTGCTCGCCGAGGTCGGAGATCAGACCCTGCGGGTCGGGGAAGCGGTCCTTGTTCCAGGTAAAGACCCTGTAACCCTCCATGTAGTGGATGTCGAGGTAGATGACGTCGCACGGGATGTCGCGCTCCCTGAAACCTCTGGCGACCTCGCGCACCTCTTCTTCGTTCATGTAGGAGTAGCGGCACTGCTGGTTGCCGAGGCTCCATAGTGGTGGCATCGGGGTGCGGCCAGTGAGCTCGGTGTAGCGGTCTATTACGTCAGCAGGGGTCGGCCCGCAGAAGACGTAGTAGACGATCGCCCCCCCCTCCGCCCCGTAGTAGGCGCGGTCCTCGCTCTCGAGCGCGAGGTCGAACTCGACCCTGTGCGTGTTGTCGAAAAAGAGCCCGTGGGCCTTGCCGTTCGCCATCGAGAACGTGAACGGGATAGAGCTGTAGAGGTTGTTGAAGGAGGCAGTGTGCCCTAGCGGCGGGTCGACGTTGTAGAAGACCTGGTGAGAGCCGGTCTTCTCCAGCCCGCTCGTCCGCTCGCCGCAGCCGAAAAACCTCTCGCCGGCTTCACGCCGCTTGTACAGCCGAACCGGGCTGCCGAGGGGCTCCGCGAACACGTCGGCGTCGGCGGTTTCGACGGCGCCCATCCCGAGCTCCGGGTCGTCCACCGCAAATTTGCGGCCCGAGGCGTCCGAGAACCCGATGCGCAGGGGGTTCAGCGAGACGCGGGCCGTCGCCGCTGTGGTCGAGAGCGTGATCTCCTCGTCTGACTCCTGCATGGAGACCTCGACCGGCTCCCAGTCCTCCTTCGCGATGGCCTCGGAGTCATACCTCGGCGGAGCGCCTGCCGGGAACATGCCAACCCGGAAGAGGTCGGGGGCCAGAGCAGCAACCTCGAAGGTAGTCGAACCAGCCTTCAGCCTCAGGCCGTTGTCGTCGTGGTCGAGCAACTCACCAGCGCCCAAAGGCTCGTATCTACCGCCCGTCTCGGGCTGCTTCTTAAAGGTCTCGGACAATATTCCTCCCCGCGGTCGTCACAGCGCTCCAGCTAGTCAGCTTTTTGGTTGAGGGTGGCATTCTACCCGATTACTTTGCTTTGCCGGCTCCGGTGTTGACGGCTCCGGCGAAGATTACTACGGCGGCGCTTAGGGCTACGATGACGTAGAGGGCGTAGCCGAGGCCTGTTAGTTCGGCGAGGAAGCCTATGAAGGGCGGGCCTACCAGGAAGCCCGTGTACGCCGCGGTGGTGATGGCGGCCAGGGCTGGGCCCGTGGCCATGTCCCCGGTGCGTCCCGCGGCGCTGAGGGCCGTTGGAAAGATTATGGAGAAGCCTGCGCCGGTGCAGGCGAAGCCGGCGAGCGCGACGACGGGTTGGGCCGCAGCCAGGGCGACACCGAGGCCAACGGCAGCGGTGGCCGCACACGAGCGGACCAGCCTGGCGGGACCCATGAGCTCCGTGAACCTGTCGCCGAAGAGGCGTCCAAAGGCCATGGACAGTGAGAACGCCGCGTATCCGGCGGCGGCGAAGCCGGGGCCCGTCTTCAGGGTGTCATCCAGGTAGACGGCGCTCCAGTCTCCCATCGCGCCCTCCCCGAGGGGGACGCAGAACGAGATGATCCCAAGCCCCAGCAACGCCCGCGTCGGACGTGCGAAGGCCGGCGTTCCTTCATCTGAGGCGTCGGCGCGCGAAGGCAAGAGCGACGCGTAGGCACTGGCGAAGGCTATCGCGGAGAGGACGGCAACGGCGGCGAAGTGGGGCAGGGGGGAGACCCCTTGTGAGGCGAGAAGGCCGCCGAGCGCGGCCCCGGCGAGGCCTCCGAAGCTCCAGGCGGCGTGGAAGGAGGACATGATCGGACGCCCGTACCCCCCTCTCGACGGCAACGGCCTGCGCGTTCATCGCGACGTCGAGCCCGCCGTTGGCCGCCCCGACAATCACGAGCGCGGGCACTAGGAACGGTAGGTTCGGGGCCAACGCGGGTGCGAGGAGCGAGAGCGAGAGCACGAGCGCGGCCGTACCGACGACGCGCCTGCTCCCGAAGCGGGAAAACCAGCACACCGACCAGCGGCATGGCGACGAGCGCCCCGACCGCAGCACCCAGCAGGGCGACGCCGAGCAATGCCTCGCCCAAGTCCAGCTTCTCTTTTATGGCCGGTATCCTGACGACCCAGGTCCCTATTACGAGGCCGTTGACGAAGAACACGGCGAGCACGTCGAGCCGGGACGCGCGCAACGCCGGCTGAAGGTGCGCCGATGCGCCGTTCATCGTGTCATCCGTAGGGTGACTGTTGTAGGAGCGGTGCGTGAACCGTGCTCGTAGGAACCGTTTCCCTAGAAATCAATATCCCTGCCGACGTCGCGCTCGACGGCACGGTCGTAGACGACGCGGGCCGCTGCCATGTCCTCGAGGGCGAGCCCCTGGCTGGCGAAGAGCGTTATGTCCTCGGGGCTGCGGCGGCCCTTTACCTGTCCCGAGATGACCTGGCCGAGCTCGTAGACGGCCTCGGGGAGGATGGCGCCGGTCTCCAGCGATTGCATCAGGTCGCCGGCTTCGAGGCCCAGCTCCTCGCGCGAGTCGGCGCACACGAAGCTCGCCCGCCTGACGACCTCGCGGTCGATCTCGGTCTTGGACAGGAAGTTGGAACCGGCGGCGTTGACGTGCGCCCCTGGCCTCAGCCACTCGCCGAGGAGCACGGGCTCCCTGGATGAGGTGACGGTGACGACGATGTCCTGGGCCGCCGGCTCCTCGGCTGCGTGGGTGGTTTCTATGTCCATCCCGAGACGTTCGCCCATATTCTCGGCGAAACCCTTGCGTGACTCTTCGCTGCGGGTGTACACGATGACCCTTTCGAGGTCCCTCACGGCGGCTATCGCCTCGAGCTGGCTCTCCGCCTGCCAGCCAGCACCGTAGATGCCCAGGGTGTTCGCGTCTTCGCGGGCGAGGTGCTTTGTCGCCACGCCGCTCGCGGCGCCGGTGCGTACCTGTCCTAGCCTGTCGGACTGCATGATCGACAACAGCTCCCCGCCCTCTGGATCGAAGAGCATCGTGTAGAAGCGGGCACCGGTCCGCGCGACGGTGTATGCCTTGAGGCCGAGCGCCCCGATCTCAGGCGCTCCAGCGGCCATAAAGTTGAGCCCGCCCGTAGGAAGGGCCACGCGCCTGCGGGCGCGGTTGGTGGCCCTTCCTTCCGCGTGCTGGCGCAACACGGCCTCGACGGCCTCAAGGGTCGACGGCATGTCGAGCAGCTTTTCGACCTCGTTCTCGGATAGGAGCAAAGTCAAGGCGTATCCTCCCTGTTCGTGGGCTGCTTATCCGCTAAAATCGCTCCACTCATGAGGGTCCTCGTCATAGACAACTACGACTCCTTTACGTATAACCTGGTCCAGTACCTTGGGGAGCTTGGGGCCGAGGTCCTCGTACGACGCAACGACGAGGTCACGCCGGAGGAGGTTTCGGAGCTCCACCCCGACAGGATAGTAGTCTCGCCTGGTCCCTGCACGCCGAACGAAGCCGGGATCTCGGTCGATGTGATCGAGAAGGTGGGCGCTAGTATACCCACCCTGGGCGTCTGTCTCGGCCATCAAGCCATCGGGCAGGCCTTCGGCGCGCAGATCGTGCGCGGCGAGCCCGTCCACGGCAAGACGGCGAGGATAACCCACGACGGCGAAGGGGTGTATCGTGGTCTCGACCAGAATTTCGAGGCGACCCGCTACCACTCGCTCGTCATCGAACCCGAGACCGTGCCCGAATGCCTCGTGGTAACCAGCCGGACCGAGGACGGTACGATCATGGGCGTCAGGCACCGCGAGTACCCCGTCGAGGGCGTCCAGTTCCACCCCGAGAGCGTCCTGACCCGCAGCGGTCACGACCTCCTGAAGAATTTCCTGGGGCTCTGAGACCTTGCTGCGCGACGCGCTGCGTCGAGCCGCCGATGGGCAGTCCCTTACCGAGGGCGAGGCGGAACGCGCCCTGGAAACCATCATGGAGGGTAGCGCCCCGCCCACCGCAACGGCCGCGCTCCTCACGGCGCTGCGCGTCAAGGGAGAAGCAGTACCCGAGATCGTCGGCTTCGCCCGCGCAATGCGCCGCTTCGCCGAGAAGGTCGATGCCCCCGAGGGCGTCGTAGACACCTGCGGCACGGGTGGCGACGCGAAGGGCACCATAAACGTCTCAACTGCTGCTGCTTTCGTGGCGCGCGGGGCCGGTGTGGTGGTCGCAAAACACGGCAACCGGGCGGCGACCAGCAGGGCCGGGAGCGCCGACGTGCTCGAGGCACTCGGGGCGGAGATCGAGCTAGGACCCGAGGAGGTCTCCCGCTGCATCGCCGAGGCGGGCATCGGGTTCATGTTCGCCCGTACCCACCATCCCGCGATGAGGTTCGTTGCCCCCGTGAGGGCTGAGCTGCCGTTCAGGACCGTCTTCAATTTGCTCGGGCCGCTCACCAACCCCGCTGGGGCGAGGCGCCAGCTCGTCGGGGTCTTTGGGGGAGCCTACGTGCGGCCCGTCGCCGAGGCGCTGCGGGACCTCGGTGCCGAGAAGGCGCTCGTTGTGCACGGCACGGACGGGATGGATGAGATCACGGTCACCGACAGGACCCTCGTCGCCGACGTAGCGGACGGAGAAATCGAAGAGTACGAGATCTCACCCGAAGACTTCGGCCTCTCACGCCACGCCCCCGACGGCCTTCTCGGCGGCGACGCCCACCTCAACGCCCGCATCCTGCGCGACGTCCTGACGGGGCAGGAGGTCGGCGCGGCCCGCGACATAGTCCTCCTGAACGCGGGGGCCGCGATCCACGTCTCCGGCAAGGCAAAGTCCATGGAAGAAGGCGTGGTCCTTGCCGGTGAGTCCATCAGAGACGGGTCCGGTGCGAGAGCCCTGGAAGACTTCGTAAAGACCACCCGCCGCCTCGCGGGTACCGTATGAGGCGGGCTACCGTCCTCGACGAGCTGGCGACCGCGGCCGTCGGGCGCGCAGAAGCGCTGCGCGGCAGCACCGACCTGACCGCTCTCTACCAGGAGGCGCTGCTCTTTGAGAAACGAGACTTCGCCGGCGCTCTCCGGGCGCCCGGCCTCTCCGTGATCTCCGAGATAAAGCGCGCCTCGCCTTCAGCCGGCTTTATCCGCGAGGCCGACCCCGCGGAGTGGGGCGCCCGCTACGAGTCGGAGGGCGCGGGCTGCATCTCCGTCCTCACCGAACCCGAGCGTTTCGAGGGAAGCCTCGAAGACCTCGAAGCCGCGCGCGGCAACACCACCCTGCCGGTACTGCGCAAGGATTTCACCGTCGACGAAGCGCAGATCCTCGAGACAGGAACCAGGGCCGACGCCGTCCTCCTTATAGCGGCGCTCTTTGACGCGGCCGCGCTAGCCCGCCACGTCTCTCTGGCCGTCGAACTAGGCCTCACGCCGCTCGTGGAGAT
>DATDKB010000428.1:0-5338 GCA_036520255.1 Rubrobacter sp.
GGAACATTTGTGGAGATTCCAGTGCGGAAGCGGCCACCACAGCAGCCCGACGACCTACAGCGTTGACGGAAGGCAGTACATAGCCGTGCCGGTCGGTTGGGGCGCCTGGGTCGAAGGGTTCCTGCCCGGGATGATGGGGGGGCCCCACGGATCCGCTATCTTCGTTTTCGCCCTGCCGGAGGAGTAAGCACAGATGCCTGGTACCGGGTGGCGTACGTCGCCCGGTACCATGGAGGCAAGTCGTTTTGAGAGGAGGTGACAGCCATGGAAGTAACAGTCATGGAGGTAACAGCTATAGAGTGGGAACCCCCCGAGTTCGAGGAAGTAGGGACCAGCGCTGAGGTGACCGCTTACGCGGGCATCTGGCCGGATTCGGAGTAGGCCGAACTCCAGGCGCCGGGCCATTTGGCCCGGCGCCTTCTTGTCTGCCTGCACATATCGTGTAAACGATTCTGGCCGGTAAGGATACTGATGGAGGACGGGTGTGTGGGTGCGAGTGCTCGGATCGGCCGCGGGGGGAGGGTTTCCGCAGTGGAACTGCGGTTGCCCCCGGTGCCGCGCCGTGCGCGACGGCTCGCGGCCCTGCCGTTCGCGCACCCAGTCTTCGGTGGCGGTGAGCGCCGACTACCAGAGGTGGTTCCTGCTCAACGCCTCACCGGATATTCGTGCCCAGATCGAGTCCTTCCCCGCCCTGCACCCGAACGGTATCAGGGATTCTCCGGTGCGAACCGTGCTGCTCACCGACGCAGAGCTTGACCACACCCTCGGTTTGCTATTATTGCGAGAGGCCGACAACATCGAGATACATGCCACCGCAGCGGTTCGCGAGACGCTCCTCGAAGGCACATCACTCCTGCAGACGCTCGGCGCGTACACCGGCGTCGAGTGGCGGCCGGTCAACACGGGGAAAGAGGTATCGCTGGGGGATAGTTTGTCCTACCTGGCCTTCGAGGTTCCCACCAACAAGATGGCGCGTTTCGGGACAGGAGAGGGTGGCGAGAGCGTGGTGGGGTACCGGATTACAGATGCACACTCGGGCCGTGCTCTGGTGTACATACCTGGCGCGCAGCAGTTGACGGCGTCGGTGCGTGAGCAGTTACAAGATTGCTCGTGCCTGCTCTTCGACGGGACCTGCTGGCAGGACGACGAGTTGGTCCGGCTCGGCATCGCCAAAAAGACGTCGCGAGATATGGGACACCTGCCGATCAGCGGCTCTGACGGCAGCCTGAAGCCGTTGGCGCCGCTTCCCATCGAGCGCAAGATCTACATCCACATCAACAACACGAACCCCATCCTTATCGAGGACTCGCCCGAGCGGCGCACCGTCGAGGAGCACGGCTTTGAAGTGGCCGCCGATGGGCTAGAACTGGAGATCTGACGTTGGTGGTATCCGATACCGAAGGTTTCATCGAGGCCCTGCGCGCCCAGTCGCAGGGCTACCACAGCCTGCATCCGTTCCACGTAAGGATGAACGAG
Organism: Rubrobacter sp.; assembly: GCA_036520255.1. Taxonomy (GTDB): domain Bacteria; phylum Actinomycetota; class Rubrobacteria; order Rubrobacterales; family Rubrobacteraceae; genus Rubrobacter_D. The sequence goes on from DATDKB010000428.1 coordinate 1,477, forward strand.
GGACGCCTGGACCGTCGGCAGATCCAGGGATGGACGGCGAACCGCTTCTACTACCAGGAAAATATCCCGCGTAAGGACGCCGCCATCCTCTCCAACTGCCCTGACCGTGAGGTGCGCCGGCGTTGGATCCGGCGCATCCACGACCACGACGGAACAGCGGAAGGCGAAGGGGGCATCGAGGCCTGGCTGCGCCTGGGCGAGGCCGTGGGGCTGACGCGCAACGAGATGTGGGACGGGCGGCACATCGTGCCAGGGGTGCGCTTCGCAGTCGATGCCTACGTCAACTTTGCCCGCACCCGCCCGTGGGTCGAGGCGGTTGCCTCCTCGCTGACCGAGCTCTTCGCGCCGGACCTGATGGCGGAGCGCCTGGCCGCGTTCGAGCGCCTCTACACCTGGATCGACCCCGCAGGGCTGGCCTATTTCCGCGCACGCCTCACACAGGCGCCGCGCGATTCGGAGCACGCCCTGGAGGTGGTGATGGAGCGCTGCCGGACTCCGGAGGAGCAGGCGCGGGCCGTTGCCGCGCTATCCTTCAAGAACGACGTGCTGTGGAGCGTGTTGGACGCTATCGACGGGGCGTATTCGGGCACGACGGAGCAGGAGTTGACATGAGCATCGCCGTACAGTCTACGAATCGACCACATCTGGCGCGACAGGCCCGATTGGAGTGGGACCCGGTGCGCGAAAGGCAAGTGTTGCTGGCACCGGAGGGTGTGCTGGTCTTGAATCAGACAGGCGCGATCATCCTTGGCCTGTGCGACGGAGAGCGGACGGTCGGGGAGATCGTGGACGAGCTGCGCAGACGGTATAGGCGTGTGGCCGGCGACGAAGTGGGGGACTTTCTGGCACGGCTCGCTTCCAGGCGATTGGTGGAGCTCCAAGATGGATAGGCCGTTCGGCATGCTGGCGGAACTCACCTACGCCTGCCCGCTTCACTGCCCGTACTGCTCCAACCCGCTTAACCTCGCGAACTACCGTGACGAACTGACCACGGAAGATTGGCGGCGGGTGATGACCGAGGCGCGGGCGCTTGGCGTCTTGCAGCTTCACCTCTCGGGCGGCGAGCCGTTGCAGCGCCGCGACCTCGTTGAGCTCGTGTCCGGCGCGCGGGACATGGGTCTGTATACTAACCTCATCACGAGTTCTCTGGGTCTCTCGCGGCGGCGCGCCGAAGAGCTAAAAGCAGCAGGGCTCGACCACGTACAGATCAGCATCCAGGCCGACGAGCAGGCCCTCTCCGACCGTATAGCAGGCACTCCCTCTTTTGAGCGCAAGGTTGCCGCGGCCCGTATGGTCAAGGAGCTTGACTGGCCGCTCACTATGAACGTGGTCATCCACCGCCACAACGTCGACAGGATCGGGCGCATCCTCGCTCTAGCCGAGGAGCTGGGGGCCGACCGGATCGAGCTGGCAAACACCCAGTACTACGGCTGGGCCTGGCGCAATCGCGCGGCCCTGCTGCCAAGCAGGGCTCAGTTAGATCGGGCCGAGGAGGTGGTACGAGCCGCGCGCCGGCGCCTGGAAGGGAAGATGGAGATCATCTACGTCATCCCCGATTACTACAGCAAGTACCCCAAACCTTGCATGGGCGGCTGGGGCAAGAACCAGCTAACCGTAACGCCCAACGGGAACGTTTTACCCTGCCCAGCGGCACACACCCTGGATCTTCCGCGGGCCAGCGTGCGCGAGCAGTCGTTGGCAGAGGTCTGGGATGAGTCGCCCCTCTTCCAACGCTTCCGGGGAACGGAGTGGATGCCTGAACCTTGCCGGAGTTGCGATCGCCGCGAGATCGATTTCGGTGGGTGCCGCTGCCAGGCGTTCCAGCTCACCGGCGATGCAGCCCGCACGGATCCTGTCTGCCACCTCTCGCCCGACCATGGGATTGTTGCCGAGGCGGTACGGGCCGCAAACGAGAATTCAGAGTCAGGCAGAACGAACCTGGTACCCCGAGTCAACACTGTTCGCTGGGGATAGAGGCTATGGATACCGTGATCTCGCTTCTCGTTCTCGGTTTTTTCCTCAGCCTGGACAATTTCCGGTTGGCGATTGCGCTCGGGGCATACAAGCTCAGCTGGCGCCGCGCGCTCCGAACCGCGGTGGTATTCGGGTTGTGGGATAGCGTCTCGCCGTTGGTCGGCGTGCTGATCGGAAGCTACTTCGGGCAGGCGTTCGGCCCGGTGGCGGAAACCCTGGGACCTGTCGTGCTTGGTTTGTTTGGCCTTTACCTCGTGGTCAGGAGCCTGCAGACCGAGGCGCCGGAGGATCTGGACGAGCGTATGATGCTCTTCGGTATTCCTCTGGCCCTAAGCCTCGACAACCTGCTCGCAAGCACGGGCCTGGGGATGCTCGGCTTTCCTCCCGTATTTACGGCGGCGGTCTTCGGCACTATCACGGCGCTTATGACGTTCGTTGGCCTGCAACTAGGCGGGATCGCCGCCCGCTTCATACCCATACGCTCCGATCTCCTCAGCGGCATGGGACTCTCGATAATGGCGGTCGTGCTCGCACTGGGATACTGAGATTCGGCCGAGGGCGGATACATGGCGAGAGCCAAACGCCGATGGCCACGACCCTTACGAGCGAGCACTACTATGCGCCGCATCCACCACTTCGGGCCCCTCCTGAATACGGCAGAGATGCCTTGGTTCTGGCCCCACGATCTGCACCACGCTTGCGCTACAATACCCTTCGTGGCTGAAAACAAGCCGAATGCACCCGTAGCTCAGGGAACAGAGCAGCGGACTTCTAATCCGTATGAGCACGTCCGGGAGCGTCCTATCGCGTTCCGATATGTGGCCTAGGTATGCCGAAAACTCAACTTTCGTGGAGCCGGATATCCTTGTGTGTCCGACCCTGTCCTAACCCCTATTGCTGCCGCATTGCTGCCGTTCCTGCCGCGGATGGATTCGACGAGATCACCCGCTCCCTGTGTCCCGATGAGTCACGGCACACCCAGGCCCTCCCGGGGCCACCCTGAGGCTCACTAGGTTCCACCCCTATCCTAGTGACGCCTTATGGTTACAGCGTAAGTGCGAATGGGCGCTCGTAAGGCACAGGGGAAGCCTTGATCTCTCTGCTCAATATCCCAAATTGAGGGGGACGTCCCGGGAAATATTGCCCGAACAAGTCGGGAAGCCATCCCCTACCTCCTGGGAAGGCCACGAGGGCTGGACCGCCGGGCTGGTGCGTGCGGTCATAGGTGCAATCGCCCATGCCACCGACGAAGAGCCTGAAGAACTGGTGGAGGCGGCCACCAGGAGCGCCCGATGGAAGGCCGAACGATCCAAGCTTGAGGCCGAGAAGGTGGAGCGGGATCTTAGGAACATGGCTAGGGAGCGGCTGCTACCGGACGAGAAGACCCTGGAGAAGGTAGCCCGATACGAGGCTCATCTCTCCCGAGGACTCTACAAGAATCTCCACGCGCTTGAGGCTATGCAGACCAGGCGCTCAGGTGCTGTAGCACCCGTCGCCCGCCTCGACATTGACGGATTGCTATAAAGACAAAACTGCCGAACAAAGCGGTGTCAATACTGGCCTCGTGCACCGGCGGCACGACCTTCAATGCCTACATTTCCATCCAGCAAGCAGGTGCACCCCAGAGACATTACCTCCTGTGAGACGGTTTCCCGGTCCTCGGGTCGAGGAAGAGCCTGTGGGCATTCCTGCCGTGCGAGAAGTCGAACAGATTCTTGAGGCTTCCGGCCTTGGCATCGAAGGACTGATCACCTATCCTGCCGAGTCCCCAGTTATCCTCGATAAAGCGCAGGACCGAGGTCTGGTCCGTGATCGAGTGGTCCACGAAATTCTGCTTGACGTACGGGGAGATCACCTGCAGGGGCAGCCTAGGACCGTAGCCGCAGCG
>DATDKB010000429.1:0-2282 GCA_036520255.1 Rubrobacter sp.
ACGACAGAGCCGCCTCTGCGCTCTGTCATGCCGGGCAGGAAAACCTTGAGGGTCAGGAAGGTGGCGGTGAGGCTGCCGTCGACGGTCGAACGCCAGTCCTCCTCGGTAGTCTGCGCGAGCGGTCCGGGACGCGCCCTGTCCCCGCCGACGAACGCCGCCACGATCCCGACCGGCCCGAACTCCTCCTCCGCCCGCCTTCGCATGCCCTCGACGGCGGCGAGGTCGGTGCAGTCGGCCGGGGCGCCCACCGCCTCCCCGCCCTCGGCCCTGATGGCCTCGACGGTGGCCCCGATCCTGTCCTCGTCGCGGCCGTTTACCGCAACCTTTGCGCCGTTGGCGGCGAGCAGTCGGCAGGTGGCCGCCCCGATGCCGCCCGACCCTCCTGTGACCAAGGCCACCTTTCCTCGGAGGTCGGGGTAGGTGGGCACGTTCTCGGTCATGGCATAGCTCCTTTTTCTGGGTGTGCTCCGCGAACGGGGTCCATCCGCAGCGGGGGATTACCCGCGTCGATCGGCACCGCTGCGCCAGCAGCAAGCGTTTTCGGGCCACGACGGATCCCCTCGCCGCAGGTGGCGTCCGTCTCAATCCCACAGGGCGTACGCGAGGGTTCCCTCCCTTGCGGCGACTCGCACGTGCCCATCGTTGGCCAGTTCGGAGAGCATCTCCTCGGCCGCGGCCACGCCCAGGGACGTCTCCAGCGCGGCTCTTGCGGCGGTGATCTCGCCGTGGCGCTCCAGCGCCAGCAGGAGTTCCCTCTCCTTGCCGATCCCGCCAGACGGCAGGGCGGGCGGATCGTCCACCGCCCCCGCCGGCGCGGAGGCCCGGCCCGCGTGCCGGGCCCCCAGCCGCCCGAACCCCCTACCCCCGAGGAACAGCGCCACGGCGAAAATTGGGAAGAGCGGGAAGATCGGGAAGACTGCCGTCTGCGAGGCGAGCGTCGCTGCCGCGAGGAACAGCAGGATTATGAGCGGCACCAGCGGCGCGGGGAACGGCCGGCGGAGCGCCACCCGCCCCCATCCCGTCCTGTCTATCGGGTGCATGTTGGCTCCTTCCTTCGGTAAGTGTCCGTTTCGTATGCCTGCACCTGAAGTCTAGGAGCGCAGGGACCCGGCCGGTAGTGAAGATCCTCGTGAGATTTACATGACGGATGTCATGGGGCGAGTCCCGCAGGCGCCCCGTCATGAAGGCCAGCGAGGCGGGCGGAGCAGGGAGCAGACTAGGCCAACAAAAGCGCACCGTATGGCTGCATCGGGGCCTGGCAGAAGCCGAGAATTCTCTGCCGCACTCGCACCCACCGAACATGCATCCCGGTGAGAAGTTATGCGCTCGGAGTTGCTAGCGGTAGCAAGCGCAAGCAACGAGAGCAACCAGATCGACCGGTTCGCGGCTTTCTTCGGTGACCGAGTGCTTTCCGAGAACGCGCCCGAGGCCATGAAGGTATTCAGTATCCCGTTTCTATGCAGGATGATGAACGTCGCGGAGTTGGCGTTCTCCGAAGTTCGCGTCTTAGGAGGATCAGAACCTATCGAGCCAAGGGATCCGCTGCGAGACCGTGGAGTTGAGCTGCAGGAGGTCGATGAAGGCGATGCTCGCGTAGGTGCTGACAGCACTAACCACAGTTAGCAGCAAGCCCAAAGCGTAGAGCGCCCGGTAGGTCGCGATGCGCTGCAGATGCACGGCTCTCCGGCCTCAGCGGGAACGTGGTCTTTCACCAGCCCCCACGTTCGGCTTAGCGCCAGCTGAGGAAGAGCGTCGCCCAGAGGAGTAGCAGTTCGAGCCGATGCACCACCAGGGCGAGACGGAAATCGATGAACTACGAGAGCAGCGACGTCGAGTAGGGCATGAGCGCCACGGCGAACAGGAAGGCGAGGCGGATCCCCAGGCGAGGTTGCGGTCGCTACGCGCGAAGTCGCCGAGTTGCGTCTGCTGGCCGTCCCAGAAGATGCCGAGGGTGAAAAAGCTCATGAAGTAGGTCAGCGGCGTGGCGGCTGGGAGCACAAAAGTAGGCGCCAAGAGCGCGAGACAAACGACCGCGCGGTGGGAAGTGGGTGGCGAGCACTCCCGCCCAGGCGGCAGGACTCACGGATCATAATTGGTCGGTCGAAGAGTTGTTGAGCTTCTGTGTACCACCGGCGGAGAGACCCAAGTGGCGTGGGAGACGCCCGAAATGGCTGATGGAGGCTGCGCGTGTGGCCTGACCACGGTTCTATGGGGTACTACCTCGGTAAAATCACCCCGAAGGAATTGGTCTTTATTCTGTTGTGAAAATAGGGCAGTGTTTC
>DATDKB010000430.1:0-2395 GCA_036520255.1 Rubrobacter sp.
GCTACACACGCGAGGACCTGCTAAGACTAACCTTTAAAGACATAACCCATCCCGGCGACCTGGACGAAGATCTGGAACATCTCAACCGCATGCTCTCCGGTGAGATCGACAGTTACACGACCGAGAAGCGATACATTAGGAGGAGCTATTCGCAGGTCTGGGCCAAGCTGGCCGTGTCGCTCGTGCGCGACGCCGGGGGAAAATCCAGCTACTTCGTGTCCGTCGCCGAGGACACAAGCGCCCGCTAGCAGGCCGAGCTCGTTCTCCGGTCGCTCTCGACCAGGGAGGTCGAGATCTTGCGTCTTCTGGCACTGGGACGCACGAACGGAGAGATCTCACAAAAACTGATGTTCAGCGTAAGCACGATCAAGAATCACGTCCAGCAGCTCATCGTAAAGCTCGACCTCTCGGATCGGACTCAGGCCGCCGTTCGGGCCACCAAGCTCGGCCTGATCGAGGCCGAGCAATAGGACGGTTCTCGGGGAAGGTCGTCTCTTCACCGAACCGCTACAGATCAACCGGGGATCTGTAGAACTATCTTGCCCATCCCGCTGCCTTCTTCCATGAGGTGAAGGGCGGAGGCGGTGTCCTCGAGCGAGAAGGTCTCGTTTACCTTCGGACGCAGGCCGTGCTCGGCGTAGAGGTCGAGCATCGCGCCGAACTCCTCCGCGGTGCCCATCGCAGTTCCAAGCACGTCGAGGTGCTTGAGCGCGACTCGGATCGTCATCATCTTTGGCGTCGGGCCGGCGGTCGCACCGAAGACGACGATCCTGCCTCCCGGTTTGGCGAGCGAGACGAGGGCGTTGAAGTTCTCGCCACCGACGTGGTCGGCCGAGAGGTCTACGCTCCCCGTCATGCTCTTGAGCTCTTTGGACCAGTTCTCCGAGTTGTAATTGACGCCGCCTTCGGCGCCGAAGCGCTTGGAATCATCGATCTTCTCGTCGCTACCTGACGTGACGAAGACGCGGGCGCCAAGCGCGCTTGCGATCTGAACCAGAAAAGTAGCCACCCCACCGCCAACACCAGGCACGAGAACGGTCTCGCCCTCGGCGACCCCGCCGCGCGTCACGAGCGCCCTGTAGGCGGTCAGCGCGGCGAGCGGCAGCGCCGCGGCGTCCTCGTGCGAGAGATGAGAAGGCTTGGGGAAGACGTGGTCCGAAGGCACCTTGATAAACTGGGCGAACGTCCCGTCGTCGGGGAGCCCGAGTATCCGGTACTCCTTGCCCGGCACCCGCGGGTTATCACCCCAGTACAGCGCCGGGTTTATGACGACTTCGGTCCCCTCGTCCGGCCCTTCGGCGCCCTCGCCCCGGGCAACGACCTCGCCCGAACCGTCCGAGCCGGGGATCCTCGGCAAAATGTCCGGCGTGACACCAGGATATTGCCCCTGGGTGGCGAAAAGGTCCCGGCGATTCAGCGCAGCCGCATGCAGCCGGACGACGGTCTCCCCCGGACCAGGCTCCGGCTCGGGCACGTCCTCGTAAACCAGTTCGTCGGGACCTTCGAGTTCGTGCAGTCGAATAGCTTTCATGTCGCTCCCTTCGGTCGCTCAGGCATCGGTTTTCAGGCTACAAGCATCAGCTTAATGGTTTTCGTGGCCCGTTACCGACAGCCGAAAGCGCCGACCGGGTTTGTAGTCCGATCGGCGCCCTATCGCCTCTACGAGAGCCGGTTTTCGGCTGCCCTTACCTGATGCCTAGACGAAGGCCGAAATGCTCGTTACGTCACGACCCACGATGAGCGACTGGATCGTGTCGGTGCCCTCGTAGGTGTAGACGATCTCCATGTCCGAGAGGTGCCTGGCCACGTGGTACTCCAGCAACACGCCGTTGCCGCCCATGATGTCGCGGGCGTCCGAGCAGACCTGCTTGGCCTTGCGGGCGTTGTTCATCTTGGCGAGGGAGGCCATGGGGCCCGTCATCTTGCCCTGCTCCTGAAGCTGGGCGAGGCGGTAGCACATGAGCTGCATGTTGGTTATTTCGGCCAGCATGCCTGACAGTTTGCTCTGGATGAGCTGGAAGCTGGCTATTGGCTTGCCGAATTGTACCCGCTCCTGGGCGTACTGTAGCGCCGCCTCGTAGGCGGCTATGGCATGGCCTATGGCCTCCCAGGCAACGCCGCTGCGGGTGGCCGTCAGGACCTTGTTGGTGTCCTTGAAGGAGTTGGCGCCTTCGAGGCGGTTCTCGTCGGGGACGTGTACGTCGTCCAGGTATATGTCCGGCTGCCAGACGGCGCGCTTGCCCATCTTGCCCGTTATGAGCTCGGTGGAGTAGCCGGGGTGGTGCTCGCCGTTCTCGTCTTTTTCGAGGACGAAGGCCTTGACCTGGCCGTCTTCGACGTCGCGGGCCCAGATGATGACGAGGTCGGCGAAGGTGGCGTTGCCGATCCAACGCTT
>DATDKB010000431.1:0-6731 GCA_036520255.1 Rubrobacter sp.
CTCTTCTGCATCTTCTCCCCGAACATCAGACGGTAACGGTGTGGCCCTTCCAGCGCGAACCGTACGTACACTTCTCCTATCGCCCGCAACCGCGAGAGGGGATCCGCCCCAGCCTCCTCGGCAGCACCCAGCATCTCTCGCCCGAACCGCTCGAAGTACCCGGTCGCAAGCACCGACAACAGCGCCTCCTTGTCCGCAAAGTGCTTGTACGGCGCCTGCCTGGACACACCCGCCCGCTCGCCCACAGCCCGTAACGTCACCGCCTCCAGGCCATGTCCCTCCAGCAAACCCGCCGCAGCCCCGAGCAACGCCGCCCGCGTGTTCTTGCCCCTCGTCCTCTTCGCACCCATCGCACCAACAAGCCTACCGGAAGAGGTTGACAGCGTCAACTTCGTGGATTACGATGAGGTTGACACTGTCAACTTAATCTGATGTGGTTCCTTTTTGGAGGAGGTCTTATGAAGTCCATAGTCATCACGGGGGTTTCGACGGGGATCGGCAACGGTGCGGCGAAGGAGTTCGTGCGCGGTGGCTACCGTGTTTTCGGGAGCGTGCGCAAGAGGGAGGACGTGGAGAGGCTCGCGACAGAGTTTGGCCCGGGCTTTGTCCCGCTCGTCTTCGACGTGACCGACCAGGAGGCCGTGCGAGCGGCGGCCGAGGAGGTGGGGGAGGCGCTTGGTGGATCGACGCTTTCCGGTCTCGTCAACAACGCGGGGATTGCGATCGGGGGTCCGCTCGCGCTGCAGCCGCTCGGGGAGGTCAGGACGCACTTCGAGGTCAACGTGGTGGGCATGATCTCCGTGACGCAGGCCTTCCTGCCGCTGCTGGGCGTGGGGAGGCCGCGGGCTGAGAAGCCGGGCAGGATCGTCAACGTCGGCTCCACCGGCGGCAAGATAGCCTCGCCTTTTATCGGTGCGTACGCGGGTACCAAGCACGCTGCGGAAGGCATCTCCGATTCCCTCAGGAGGGAGTTGCTACTCTACGGCATCGACGTCATCCTCATCGAACCAGGGGCGGTGAGAACGGAGATCTGGGACAAGGGAGCCTCGCAGGCCGGGAGGTACATCGAGACGGATTACGCCGAGCCGCTTGACAGGTTCAGGCGGTATGCTGAAGGGCTCGCCAAGGGCGGGTACTCCCCCGAGGAGTTCGGCCGCTACGTTCGCAACGTCTTCGAGAAGAAGAGGCCGAGGGCCAGGTACGCCATCGTGCCGGGCAAGTTTGCCAACTTCACGGTCCCGAGGATGCTGCCCGACCGATGGCTCGACCGGCTTATCGCCAGGAACTTCGGTCTTACAAACGCTGAGACAGAAGCCGCGGGGCGGTAAGGCAGACGGCCAAGGCAAGGACGGCGCAGATGACGGTGGGGTAGATGAGGATCTCCATCGGCGTCGTGCCCGTGCTCAGGCCGAACACCGTTTTCAGGGCGTCGTCCGTGTAGGCGAAGGGGACGAAGCCGCGGAGCGTCTCCATGATGCCCGTCGGGTGCTGGTTGCGGAAAAAGCCAGAAACGTAGATCAGGGGGAACAAGACAGCCGTCGCGTACAGCAGCACGTCTGCGGGCGATGAGGTGAAGTTCGCGATAAAGATGCCGATGCAGTTCGCTGTGACGAGCGTCGTGAAGACGGCCAGGGTGGCAGCGAGCATCAAAACCAGAGAGACGGGGTGCAGGACGTAGACGATCAGGAGCGCGGGCATCAGCTGCACGAGGTCCAATACCGCGTTGACGGCGAGGACCTCGAAGACGATCCTGTACGGCGAGAGCGGCGTGAGCGCGACGCGCATCAGGATGCCGTCGTTCAGGTCTATGGTCAGGCTCTCGCCAGCCCCGAAGGTCCCCGCCATCACTGCCACAATGCCTATAACCGCGGCTGCGTACTTCGCGGGCATACCGCTCGCTGCGACGGGCACGATGATGGCTATCGGATAGAGCATCTTGAGGAACAGCGCGAACCTCCTGGAGAAGAACAGCGCCACGTCCTTCTTCCAGTAGGCGTCCGGCCGGTCAAACCTCATCCCTGAGCGCCTCCCCCGTAATCTTCACGAACACATCCTCTAAATTGGGCCTCTCGACCGAGAGGTTCACGATGTCCCCGCCAGCCTGCACGATGCCCGCGACGACGCCGGCGACTACGCCGGGACGCTCGTCGCAGTGGAAGACTAGGTCCCGTCCTTCAGGGACGATGCGCTGGACGCCGTCGATCCCGGAGACCGAACCGTACTCCACGGGGTTGCGCAGCGTCGCCACGATGCGCGTTACGCCTTGTACGGAGGAGATCAACTCTTCCGGCGTTCCCTGTGCTACCAGCTTGCCGCGGTGCAAAAAAGCGGCCCGATCGCACAAGGACTCGACCTCGTCGACCTGGTTGCTCGCCAGCAGGACCGTGACGCCGTTCTCTGCGAGGTCCCTGATCCTACGCTGGTAGGCGAGCTGCGAGGTGTAGTCGAGCCCGAGGGAGGGCTCGTCCAGAAGCAGCACCTCGGGACCGTGCGCCAGAGCCTCGATCAAAGCCAACTTCTTGCCCATCCCATAGGAATAGGTTTTGACCTTGTCGTCCGCGTACTCGGCGAGGTCGAAGTAGTCGAAGAGCTCGGCGAGCACGCCCTCGGCCTTGTCCTCATCCATCCCGTAGGCGCGGGCGAAGAAGTACGCGTTAGCCCGACCCGTAAGGTCGTCGTAGTGCGTCGGACGGTCCACCATCAGGCCCAGGCGCGCCCGAACCTTCCGCTTCTCCTTCAGGCCGTCGACCCCGCCCACGCTGAAGCCGCCCCTGTCTGGCTCGATGGCCGTGGAGAGGACGCGCAGAAGCGTGCTCTTACCAGAGCCGTTCGGTCCCATCAGGCCGAAGACCTTGCCCGGGGCGACGGAGAAGCTTACGTCCGCGACCCCGCGTCCGCTGCTCTTGTACAGGCGGCCTACGTTCTTCGCTTCGAGGGCTGGTGCGGTGGTGTTTCCCATGTCACGAGAATTGTAGCGTTCCGCATTCGAGACGGTTGTGGGGCGCATCACCCCGCGTTTACCCTGGTGTGGGATATGGTACGTACGGACGATTCAAAGACAGGAGGACGGATGTCTGACGTTACAAAGGTGGCGGTCTTTGGGACTGGGATCATGGGCGCTGCCATGGCGCGTAACCTCCTCTCCGAAGGCATGGAGGTGCGCGCCTGGAACCGCTCGCGCGAGAAGGCAGAGCCGCTGAAGGAAGACGGCGCCGAGGTCGCCGATAGCCCGGCGGACGCCGCCCGCGGCGCTGACTTCCTCCTGACCATGCTCGCCGACGCCGATGTCATAGAAGAGTCCGTCTCAGACGGCGTGCTCCCCGCGCTAGCCGAAAACGGCGTGTGGCTGCAGATGAGCACCGTCGGAGAAGGCGGCAGCGGGCGGCTCGCGGAGATAGCAAGCGAGCACGGTATCTACTACGTGGACGCGCCGGTTCTCGGGACGAAGCAGCCTGCGGAGCAGGGCCAGCTCGTGGTGCTCGCCTCGGGTCCGGAGGAGGCCAGGGAGCGGAGCGGGCCGGTCTTCGACGCCGTGGGTAGCAAGACCATCTGGCTCGGTGAGGCCGGCGCCGGAAGCCGCCTCAAGCTCGTGATCAACAACTGGATCGTTGGCCTGCTCGGCGTGCTCGCCGAGACCGTCGCGTTCGCGAAGTCGATCGGTGTCGACCCGGCCAAATTCCTCGAAACCATCGAAGGCAGCCCGCTCGGTCTCCCCTACGCCCAGCTCAAGGGAAATATGATGATCGAAGAGGATTTCCCGACCAGCTTCTCCGCTAAACTCGCCCGCAAGGACGCCGGCCTCGTCCTCGGCACCGCCGAGGCCCACGACCTCCAGATGCCCGTAGCCGAAGCCGTCGCGGCCCGCTTTGACGAGGCCATCCAGGCCGGATACGGCGAAGAGGACATGGCGGCCGTCTACCGGACGGCGAAGGTATAATCTCGCAGCAACCTACCCGAGGAGATCGCACATGGCGCAGACGAGAGAGATCACCTGGGATCCCGAAGCCGACCGCAGGATAAAGCGTAGCCCGTTCCTGATGCGCCGCTTTATCCGCAAACGCATAGAGGACCGCGTAGCCTCCAGGGGACGCACCCACGTCACCGAGGCCGACGTGGACGAAAGCGCCAGCATGTACCGCCAATACCGTTTCAAATAGACGCACAAACGTGTAGGGGCGGGTTTGTAAACCCGCCCCTACACGAACGGCATACTGTCGGTTCGACCTCGATGCGTTTCGTCTTCAACGCTTCGTCGCGACCACCTCCAGGTAGTCCGCGTGCCAGATGGCCGTCCCGTCTTCCGAACGGTTGTAGCGCTCGACCAGCGAGATCAGGTCGTCCTCGAAGGCCTCTTGCTGTTCTTCCTCCAGCGTCCCGAATGCCTTGTTGAGCGGGCCGTAGAAGTCCAGCATGAACCCCACGTGGTGTCGCGCCGAAGGGAAACGCCACACGAGGCTGCCTCGCCGGGTCTGCAGCGAGGCTACGCCCTCGCCCAGCAGCTCGTCAAGACCATCCTCCGTACCCCACCGGAAGGGAGGCTTGAGACCCAGGGGTGGTGGCACGTATTTGCCCATGGTCCTGAACAGATCCCCCACGTAACCGTCAGGGACCCAGTTGACCATCCCGATGGTGCCTCCGGGCCTCACCACCCGCAGCAACTCGCCGGCTGCCTTCTGCTGGTTGGGGGCGAACATCACCCCGAGGGTTGAGAGGACAACGTCGAAGGAGCCGTCCTCGAAAGGCAGGTCCTCTGCGTCGCCCTCCTGAAAATTGACGGCGAGACCTTCTGCGTCGGCCCGCTTTCGTCCCTCCTCAAGCAGCATGGGGACGTAGTCTACGCCGGTCACCTCGCAGAAGCGGCGGGCGGCGGCGAGGGAGGCGTTGCCGTTGCCCGAGGCCACGTCGAGCACGCTCTGGCCGGGCCGAAGGTCCACGGCCTCGGCCAACTGCTCGCCCATTATGAGCAAGGTCACGCCGACCCTACCGTAGTCTCCGGTGGACCAGGCCTTCTGCTGGCGTCCCTTGATGGTCGCTAGATCCGGTGTTTGTGGTGTAGTCATTTCGTCTTTACTCCTCTCCTGTGTCCTTGCTTTTGCCTTTTCGTCGGAGCCTTATGTCCTCACATGAGATCTCCTCTCTTTCGGTTCCCCTACTTGTCATCCTGGCCGGCGCCCCTCGCCGAACGGCAAGAAGATGGCGCCCGCAGGTGGCTTACTGCGTTGTTGCCAGGGTGAACTCGTAGCCGCCGTCGATGTTCTTGACGTTGGGAAGGTCCTTGACGCCACCCGAGACGTCGCTGTCGGTTCCGGTATTGCCGTTGCCGAGCTGGCCGTAGGTGTTATTGCCCCAGGCGCGGACAAGGCCGTCGTGGTCCCCGCCTTCCAGGAGCGCGAGGCCGTGGGCGCAGCCGGCTTTGATGCTCTTTGCGGCGTCGAGGTAGCGGACCGCCCCGGGGATGTTCTTGCCGGTACCGGCGCCGCTCGTGCCGTCGCCTAGCTGGCCGAAATAGTTGTCGCCCCAGGAGCGTGTGGTGCCCGCGGGCACCACACCCGCGCCGGCGGAGGCCGGCGGAAGCAGCATCGCGAGTAGCGTCGCCAGGAGCAGGCCCAGGGCCATTACCCTGGATGTCGTCTTGTTGGCGCTTGCGTTTGCTTTTCGTGCCATCATCTCAGATTGCCTTTCTCTCGATCCGTCTGTTTTGGCGTGGCCGCTATGGGCTTCGCTCGATGTGCCCATTACCTGCCCCACTCGGGTGTTCATCGGTGACGGCGAGGCCGTTGTCGGTGAGGTTCTTCTTGTCCTTACCGTCCAAGGCGCTCATGCGGAAGACCTCCCAGTCACCCCCGGGGTTCAAGGTCTGGACGCCCTGGCTCTCGTAGGCGATCTTCGTGCCCTCGGGGAAGAAAACCGGGGAAGCGTCTTCGACCCCGCGGATGTTGGTGAGGTTCTTCTTTCCCGAACCATCGAAGGTGTTTACGCGGTAGATCTCGAGGTCGCCCTCCGGGTTCGAGGCCTGCTTGCCGAGGCTGCTGTAGGCGACCTTCTTTCCGTCGGGCGAGAAGGCGGGCGATTCGTCGCTGGTGCCGATTCCGTTGTTGGACAGGTTCTTCCTGGCCTTGCCGTCGCTGGCTGGTCGAGGCGTGGGCGGGCTTCGCCGCCAGCATAAGAGACGCCACGAGCGCCGCCAGCAGGACGGCGAGCGCCAGTGATTTGCCTGTCGTTGCTGTGTTTTGTGTCGAAGCGATCATCTTCCGTGTTCCTTTCTCCTGTTCATGGCCTAGTTTCCGCTCGCGCTAGTCGGTGTTGCCCAGGCGCTTGCCAAGTCGCGCCGCGTACCTGGCGAGCTCCCATCTCAGATCCCGCGCCAGACGGAATCCCCCGCCGCGGTTGGCGCGCGCCGTCTTCTCCAGGCACGCCGTCGCCACTTCGTGCCGGATCTCCTCGCGGTGCAGCCGGCCTACCTCGTATTCAGTCCATCCGTACATCCTGTTCTCCTCGGTTCGTTGGTGCGTTTAATGTCGTGGTGATCGACTGTTACGTTCCTCGTTGGTGCTCTGCTACCGACCCGAGAGCCGGGCCTTCAAACGCTTACCTCCTTCCCGTTTGCCGCCAGGACTTGTACGCCCCATTCAAGCTTTCGCGGGGAGCTGCGACTTCCCCCGTCCGGGCCATGTTCGGCACCCGCCAAAAGATGGCCCGTTCGGGCCACACAGATCGGGCTCTACCTCCAC
>DATDKB010000432.1:0-2035 GCA_036520255.1 Rubrobacter sp.
TGTCTGGACATCCCTATAGAGCCCCGGGTAGCTATCGACCGTGTCCTGGACGGATGCCAGAGTCTTGTCGTAGTCGACCGCGGGGTTGACGCTGATCCAGTTCTCGCCGAAGTCCACGCCGTAGGGCTCGTCGGCCAGGAAGGCCTGCCCAATGTGCGATCCGCAGTTGCGCACGCCGGGGATCTCCCGCAGGTCCTCACAGCCCCGAACCGAAATTCGGAACTCTTCCGCTCTCGAGATGCCTGGCTTCGACAACCAGTGCATCAGGAAGTCCCTCTCCTTGAAATCAGGAAGCAGGATCGTCCCGAGCGATGGCGTAACCGCGACGGCGGCCAGCAGGCACACAGCGACGGTGGCCATAGCCGGCCACGGCGTGCGGATGACGCGCGCCAGGCCAGCCCCGTAGCCGCGTTTTAGCACCCGCAGTAGGGGGGATTCCTGGTGCCTGTACCCCCTCGCCAGCAGCAAAAGGCACAGCGCCGGCGTCACGGTCAGGGCAACCAGCATGGATACCAGTACCGCGATCCCGTAGGAGAGCACGAGCGGCTTGAAGAACGCGCCGGAGAGGCCCTCCAGAAAGAAGACGGGTACGACCGCGACGACGTTGATCAGCGTGGCGTAGGTGATCGCCGTCCTGACCTCCACCGACGCTTCTAGCACGATGGCGAAGACCGACTTGCCGCCGCCCTCGCTGCGGTTCTGGCGCAACCTGCGCACGATGTTCTCCACGTCGATGATCGCGTCGTCTACGACGACCCCTATGGCGACGATGAGCCCCGCCAGGATCATCACGTTGATAACGGCGCCGAACTCCTGGAGCACGAGGACGGCCGCGAGCAGGGAGAGCGGGATCGCTATCAGGCTGATGAACGCCGTGCGCCACTCGAAGAGGAACGCGGCCAGGATCAGGATCACGAGCACAACCCCCAGCAGCAGCGCCTTGGTGAGGTTGGCCAGCGCCAGCTCGATGAAGGTGGCCGGCCGGAAGATCGTCGTGTCGATCTGCATGCCCGGAAGCCCGGGGCGCATGTCGTCGATCGCCTCTTCGGCGCCCCGCGTTACCTCCAGCGTGTTGGCGTTCGGGAACTTCTGGACGATCAGCATCAGGCCGCGGCCGTCGTTGATGACGGCGTCACCGATAAGCGGTTGGGAATCCCACTTCACGGTCGCCACGTCGTCGAGGCTCAGGTTCTTGCCGTCGCTGCCCTCGAGCGACACCTTGGCGAGGTCCTCGGGTCCCAAGATCGGCAGCACATTCTGCACGTCGAGCCTCTGGCCGCCCGTCTGCACGAAACCGCCGGTCCCTATCACCGCGCCCTCCGAGTAGCGCAACAGCCCCGCGTCCAAGGCGTCCGCCGTCTGGTTCATCACCTGCTCCAGCGAGACGCCGTGCTCGGCCAGCTTCGCCGGGTCAACCTGCACATGCTCCTGTTTGAGTTGCTCACCGTAGATGGCCACGTTCGCCACGCCGGGCACGCGCAGCAACTCCTGCCTTATCTTCCAGTAGGCGACCACCGACATCTCCCTCATGTTCAGCTCGTCGGAGGTGATCCCGATCTTCAATATCCGGCTCGTCGAGGAGAGCGGGGGCAGCATGACGGGCGGGCTGGCCCAGGTCGGCAGGTTGGGTGTCGCCCCCGTAAGGCGCTCCTGCACCAGCTGCCGCGCCTCGTAGAGCTCTGTGTCCCTGCTGAAAACGAGCTGGATCTGCGAGAGGTCGGCGACCGACTTGGAGCGTATCTCTTCGAGCCCGGGGACCCCGTTTAGCTGGTCCTCCAGCGGGATCGTGATCAGCTCCTCGACCTGCTCCGAGGAGTTGCCGACCGCGATGGTCTGGACCTCCACCATTGGCGGGGCGAACTCGGGGAAGACGTCTACGTCCGCGTTGCGGGTCTGGCCGATGCCGAAGACCATAAGCGCCGCCGCGGCGAAGAGGACCAGCCACCTAAACCGCAGGCTCGATCCGACGATCCAACGCATCAGGCATCCCTACCTTTCGATTTCAATGTGCGACCTCGAACTCGGTGCCGTACAC
>DATDKB010000433.1:0-4795 GCA_036520255.1 Rubrobacter sp.
TATGGTCATATTGCTCGCGGTGCTCGCGCTCGTAGTCGTCCTCGCGCTCGCCGAGTCGCCTTGGGGTTCGTTCTCGCTCGCCATGACCATCCCCATAGCCTTGCTCATGGGAGTTTACATGCGCTTCTTGCGTCCGGGGCGTGTGCTGGAGGTCTCTGTCATCGGCGTGGCGCTCCTGATACTCGCGATCTTCGGAGGAGGTTGGATCGCCGAGTCCTCAAGCTACGCCGGCGCGTGGACGTTCACCCCCAATCAGCTCGTCTTCGCCCTCATCGTCTACGGCTTCGTGGCCTCGGTCCTGCCAGTGTGGCTCCTACTGGCCCCCCGCGACTACCTCTCGGCCTTCATGAAGATTGGTACCATATCCCTGCTCGCCGTCGGGATAGCGATCACGCTTCCACCGCTGCACATGCCCAAGTTCACTGAGTTCGCCTTCAACGGCGCAGGACCCGTCTTCGCCGGAGCCCTCTTTCCGTTTGTGTTTATCACCATCGCTTGCGGCGCGCTCTCGGGGTTCCACGCGCTCGTGGCCTCGGGGACTACGCCCAAGCTCATCCAGAAAGAATCCCAGGTACGCATGGTCGGCTATGGAGCCATGCTCGTAGAGTCCTTCGTCGCCGTGATGGCCATTATCGCCGCGACGGCCCTGGATCCCGGCGTGTACTTCGCGATGAACGCCAACCCCGCCCTCCTCGGCGACACGGCGCAGTCGGCCGCCCAGGCCGTCAACGGCTTCGGGTTTTCGGTCGACGCACAGACGCTTACGGGTACCGCCGCAGCCGTCGGTGAGGAAAGCATCATCGGCAGGACCGGCGGGGCACCGACCCTCGCCGTGGGGATAAGCCAGATTTTCTCCGCCGTCATCGGGGGCACGGCGCTGCAGGCTTTCTGGTACCACTTCGCCATCATGTTCGAGGCGTTGTTTATTCTGACAACCGTGGACGCCGGAACGCGGGTCGGTCGGTTCATGATCCAGGACCTCGTCGGCAACGTCTGGCGCCCCTTCGCCCGTACCTCGTGGCTTCCCGGCAACCTGATAGCCAGCGCCCTCATCGTCGGGGCCTGGGGCTACTTCCTGTACGCCGGCGTGAACGACCCGCTGGGCGGCATCAACCAGCTCTTCCCGCTCTTCGGCATAGCCAACCAGCTTCTCGCCGCCGTAGCCCTCACGGTCGCCACGACCATCCTCATAAAGATGGGCAAGCTCCGCTACGCCTGGGTCACGGCGCTGCCACTCGTCTTTGACGCGGCCGTCACGCTCACGGCGAGCTGGCAGAAAATCTTCTCCACGGACCCGGCCATAGGCTTCTTCGCCCAGCGGGCCGCCGCCGTAGAGTCCATCGAATCAGGCAAGCTCAACGATACTTTGAAGGCCCTCAAGGCCGAAAGCATCGACGACGCGCACCAGATCCTGGTCAACACCACCGTGGACGGCGTGCTTTCGATCCTCTTCGCGGTTATGATCATCATCGTCATCGCCGACGCGGTACGCGTGTGGTACGGCCTGATCTGGGGCGGCAAGCAGTCCGAGTTGAGCGAAGCTCCCTGGCAGGAGTCGCACCTCGACTCGGAGGGCAAGGAGATAGAGCGCGAACCCGTGGGAGCCGGTCGCTAGGAGAATATGCCAGACGGCCTGCTAAAGCTCCTGCGCTACGCCTGGGATTACCTGAAGGAGATCTCCGGCGAGAACGCCTACGACCGCTACCTGACGATCCACACGGCGACCCACCCGGGCAAGAGGGCCATGACCCGCGGCGAGTTCTACCGCTGGCGTCAGGACTATAAATACAACAACCCCGGCAGTCGATGTCCGTGATGACGCCCCGCCGGCCGGTCGGCCGGAGAGGCAGCACAGAGATAACGTAGTGGCCCTCCAGCTGGTAGCCCACCGGCACGCATCTTTCGGCGGTCGGTCCAGCATGCCGGTGCGCTATACTCGGCGCATGGCAGAGCCAACCGCGTCGCACGATCCACTGACTGTCGAGAAATATCTGAAGCTCGAGGAGAGCGCGACAGTTCGTCACGAATACGTTGGCGGCGAGATCTTCGCGATGGTCGGCGCCACGAAGCGGCACAATAGGATCGTCGGCAACATCTTCGGTCGCCTCTGGGGAGCCGCCCGCGGCGGCGATTGTCGGGTGTATTCGGAGGGCGTCAAGCTGCGCGTTGCAGACGACGTCATCTACTACCCGAACGTGATGGTCGCCTGCGGCCCCGAGGGGGAAGATCCGCTCGTCGAAGACGACCCTTGTCTGGTAGTAGTGGTGGCGTCGCTCAGTTCCGAGACCACAGACCACAGACCGGCGCGAAAAGCTTGCGGCCTATAAGCGCATGTCCGGCCTCAGAGCGTACCTGATCGTCGCCCAGGACCGGGCCTGGGTAGAGCATCACCTCCGCGGCGAGGACAACGTGTGGCACCGGGGCGATCTCGTAGACGAGGGACGTTTCGCCGTTCCCTGTCCCAAGACAACGCTCACCCTGGCAGAGATCTACGAAGGGTTGTAGCCAGTCATCACTTCAGCATATTGCTGAGAGGCTGAAGTGCTGATCTATCCGCTCCTCTTCAGCTTGCCGGTCCGCTTAGCGTAGCGTTCGCCGAGGTGGAAGATGTAGATGCCGAGCGGCACGAAGACGACGCCCATAACCAGCAGCGGCCAGATGCTACCCCAGAGGTCGGCGAGGCCGGTGCCCTGCTGGAGCGCCGCACGGGAGCCTTCCAGACCGTAGGTAACCGGCGACACGGTGGCCAGCGGCTGCATCCAATCCGGGAGGACGTTCACGGGGTAGTAGACGCCCGAGACCAGGAGGAGCAGCGCGGAGACGATGTACGTCACCTGCTGGCCTTTTTCGGGGGAGAGCAGCGGCATGACGGCCGCGACCACCCCGAACCCGACCAGCGATACGCTGCACACGGCGAGCACGATCAGGGCCGCCACGTAGTTGGCGTCGCCCAGGTCCAGGTCGAAAGCGAGCATGGCAACGCCGAGGACGAGCGCCGTGCGCAGGATGCCGTAAACGACAGCGTAGACGCCCATGCCGAGCAGGTGCGTGACCCGGCTTGTAGGGCTCATGAACGTGTACTCGATCGTCCCCTCCCACCGCTCCCACTGCACCGTCTCGGAGAGGATGTCGAAGATCATCGACAGGTAGCTCCAGATCAACGCCCCGATGAGCAGGAAGGTCATATAGTAGCTGACGTCGATGGCCCCCCCGCCCTTCTGCGCGGCGGCGCCCGCCCCGATAAACGTGATGGACATGGCGTTGACCGTGGTGAACGTCAGCCAGACGACCTCCCACATAAAGTAGCGCTTGGTCAAAAAGTAGTTTCGTTGTACGTAGCCCCAGACGGCAATCATCTCGGTTAGCCAGAGGGGCTTGGCTGTGCCTTTCATCCTTCTATTCCTCCTCCGCGCTGGCTTCCTCGACCGAGTAGCCCGTCGCGACCATGAACGTCTCCTCCAGCGTGGGCACCCGCCCGTTCGTCGCGTAGCGGCGTTTTAGCTCTCCGGACTCTTCGAGGGCCAGGATCGTGCCGTCCATCATGATGCCGACGCGGTCGCATAGCTCTTCGGCCTCGCCCATGTCGTGAGTGCAGAGCAGGATCGAGGAGTCGTGCGCCTCGCGTATCCTCTGGATGAACGCCTGCACGTCCTTCTTGCTCCTCGGGTCGAGGCCGGTCGTCGGCTCATCCAGGAGCATGAGGACAGGGCTCGTGAGCAGGGCCCTCGCCAACGCGATCTTCTGCTGCATCCCACGGCTCAAGTGCTCCATCGGCTCGGTGGCGCGCGTCCGGGCGAAGCCGATGTTGTCTAGTATCTCCGCTATCCTCGGCCGCGCCTCGGCGCTTGTGACGCCGTAGAGCTTGGCCCCGTAGAGCAAGTTCTCCATCGCCGAGAGCTTCTTGAAGAAGCTCGCTTCCACGCTGACCCGATTCATGGAGCGCTGCACCCGCTTGGGATGGCGTGTCGCGTCGACCCCAAAGATCTCGACCTCCCCGCTGTCCGGGAGGACGAGCGTGGAGATTACACGCACAAGCGTGCTCTTGCCGCTCCCGTTGGGCCCGAGGATGCCCACGACCTCCCCTTTCCCCACCGAGAGCGAGACCGAGTCGAGGGCGCGAACCACCTCCCCCCGCCGCTTCTTGAAGCTCTTCTCTACTCCTCTTAGTTCCAACGCTTTCATAGCCACACCTCCTAAAGAACCGGGCCCTGAGGGGCGCCTTCTACAGGCGCCCCCTGGCCTCCAACCTCTCCCAGACCTGACGCCAGGTCTCCTCGCGCTCGGCGGCCACCGCCAGGGCGAAGAGCCTGCGCGCCAACCTGGCCCTCAGGGAGGGTTCTCCGGGCGACCGCGCGTACCTTCTGCGTTCGGCCACCCTATCGGCGAGGTCCTGCTCGCGGGCGGTCCGGTCCTGCAACAACATGTACTGGTAGTCGGTGAACATAACGCTCTGTCTCCTTTGCTCTTTTCGTCGCGCCCTCGAAGGGCCGATACCGTCGGTTTTGGGATCGGAGCCGGAGACCATGGCCCATCGGGCAAGACTTGAGGCCCCCGGTCCGCTTGGTCCGGGGGCCTCGTGTGAGAAGTTTGTTCGAGCTAGAAGCTCACGTTCTCATCGCGACCACGCGGACCTCGGGACGCACCTCTCCCCCGAACACCGGAATCCCTATGTTCGTGCGAGTGACGTTCATCAATCCTTCGGTCCTTTACGCGACAACAACACAACGGAAGCACTCTACCCTCCCGAAGTGGGCCTGTCAACACCGAAATTCCTCGTGGAGAACCAACACCCAGA
>DATDKB010000434.1:0-18813 GCA_036520255.1 Rubrobacter sp.
CCAGGAAAGACGGTCGGCAGGAGGCGCTTGCCGGGCTCCGGCGCCTTGCGGGGCCGTGGTAGGAAACTGCTGGTCTTGTTGGTTTTGGTGGGACTTTTCCTCTTTCTGGTGCTACCGGTCGTGCTCGAGGGCCTCATCGCGTGGAGGTTGCAGACGGCATTTGGGACACCGACGAAGCCAGACGTCCAGCTTTCTTCGAACTTTCCACCCGAACTGCTCCTGGGCCGCATCGACCGAATCCGGGTGGGAATGGACCAGGCAACCCTGCAAGGCGTCACTGTATACGGCGCCCAGGCCGACCTGAAAGACGTAAAGGTCTCGGTGCCGAGTCTCCTTGGGGGAAATCCCACGATCGAGACCCAAAGTTGCTCCATAACCGCGGAATCGCCCCCGGTTTTCATCGATCAGAATCAGGCGTGTCTTGGCTATCTGGGACTCGGAGCTGGCTATTGAAACTTGGATGGGGCACCTGCCTTTGGGAAGAACCAGATAGGGTTTATTGGAGGCAAGAGGGTGACAAGGGGGCGGCTGGGCTACCAGACCTACAGGCAAGAAGTAGAGCCCGATTCGGCCCCAGCCCCGGCGTAACTCTCCCAGCCCCACCCCGTAGACATCGAGCCATCGGCCAGGAAAAGCCGACCGCTGAAAGCTGGTGGCGCGCAGCGCGTAGGGCTCGAGCCGCACGATCAAACATGTATCGGGAACGCGGAGATCAAGAGTAGATGATACTGGACATCGCTGTTGTGGGGGCTGGCACAATGGGCGCCGGCATCGCGGAGAGCGCGGCGCTGGCGGGGATGTCGGTCGCCATGGTCGACCTTGGCGAGGACGCCCTTAAGCGCGGCATGCAGACCATAGAGCGTGACCTGGCGCGCCGCGTGAAGAAAGGGCGCATCTCCGAAGATGAGAGCAAAGCCATCCTCGGGCGCGTCCGGACCACTACCTCCGTCCAGGATTGCTCCGAGGCCCCGCTGGTCGTCGAGGCCGTCGTAGAAGACGTGGGCGTGAAGCAGGAGGTCTTCCGGGACCTCGAAGGCGTGGTGGGAGACGATATGGTGCTCGCCACGAACACCTCCTCGCTCTCTGTGGCCGGCATCGCGGCTGGGACCGGCAGCCCGGAGCGCGTCGTCGGCATGCACTTCTTCAACCCCGTGCCGGCGATGCGCCTGGTCGAGGTCGTCGCCGGGCCGTCCACGGACCCCTCCGCCCTGAGACGGGCCGAGGAGGTCTCCGAGCGCCTGGGCAAGAGGCCGGTGCGGGTCTCCGACACACCCGGGTTCATAGTGAACCGCGTGGCAAGGCCGTTCTACCTCGAAGCCCTGCGAATCGTGGAGGCCGGCGGCGACCCCGGGCAGGTGGATGCGGCGATCCGCGAGGCGGGGTTCAGGATGGGCCCGCTGGAGCTCGCGGACCTCATAGGACACGACATCAACCTGTCAGTCTCAGAGTCGCTCTTCGAGCGGTACTACTACCAGCCACGCTTCCGCCCCTCTTACCTGCAGAGATCTATGGTCGAGTCCGGAGCCTTAGGCAGGAAGAGCGGCCAGGGGTTCTACGACTACGCCGGGGAGGAGGATGCCGGAAATGCCGGGAGAGAGGGACCCTCCGAGGACGTGGCGCTGCGCGTAATCTCCTGCATCGTAAACGAAGCCTTCCTGACGCTCCAAGAGGACGTGGCTACGGCCGAAGACATAGACCGTGCCATGAAGCTCGGGGCGAACTACCCCAAGGGCCCGTTCGAGTGGGCGGAGGAGATAGGAGCCGACCGTATCCTCGAGACGCTCGAAGCCCTTAGGACGACCCAAGGCGACGCCTACCTCGCCGCGCTCCTCCTAAGGAAGCGGGCGGCGGAGCGGTCAGTCTCGAACTAGCGGGTGAGCCTCCCCTATCGGGGGTGGGCGGAAAGGCGTCGGCATGGCGGATAGGGAGCGGGAAGTCACGATGCGGTTCCTGGCGGAACCGACCGATATCAACTTCGGTGGCAAGGTGCACGGCGGGGCGGTGATGAAGTGGATCGACCAGGCCGGGTACACCTGCGCCGTCGGATGGAGCGGCCAGTACTGCGTGACCGTCTACGTCGGAGGCATCCGCTTCTCCAAGCCCGTGCTCATCGGGAACGTCGTGGAGGCACACGCCAGACTCGTTCACACCGGGCGCACGAGGAGCATGCACGCAGTGCGTCGACGTGGGCGCGAGCGACCCAAAAGACCGGCTCTGCACCACGACGACGCACTGCGTGATCGTTTTCGTCGCGGTGGACGAACGGGGAGATCCGGTCGAAGTCACCAGATGGCTGCCCGAGACCGAGGAGGACGTGGCCCTCGAACAGTACGCCGTGAAGCTCATGGAGCTGCGCAAGGGCATGGAGGAGTCGGTGGCAGACCTCCGCAGCGCCGCGCCCCTCTAACTCTAACCCACCAACCCTGAAGGTGACGACGGCACGCCCAACGTGCGGACCGTCGATCACAACGAGCCTTCAGGAGGGCACGGAAGCGCTCTTAGCGGCGTGTACCGCAGACCACAGACGTGGAACATGAGCTTCCTGCCGAGCGTCGTCGTGTCGATGCTCTTGCGCAAGTAGACGAATTCGATCCTGCGCGCCTCGGGGCCGCTCACCAATTCGATGAGCTCCTGCAAAGGCCTGCCGAAGCGGTCGCGCTTCCACGCTACGAGCAGATCTTACTCCGTCGCCGTTGCATCACTTCTCGAAGGTGCGATGCGCGACTCAGGCGGAGGCTCAGGGTCCCGGTGTTGACGACACGAATGGCCAAACTGGGATGTATCCTTGCTACTCAATGCTTTCTACGTGCGGAGGTTCGTCCCCGTCGGGGCAGAAGGGCGTCGCCGAAAGGGGAGAGAAACCCTTAGGGCGTGAAGAGCCGGTTGCCGACCTCCTCCGTGGCGCCGCGTCCCTCCGGCTTCCGTTTACCGACGCCGAAGAACCTCAGGAGGGCAGCGGGACGTTCTGCAGCCGCACCTGGCCGCGGGCCACGGGCTTGCCGTCTTCGGCGCGCGTGATGATCACCTGCCACAGCTGCTGGCTCTTGCCCTGCATGATTGGCTCGGCGACCACATCTACCCGCCCCTCATTCATCGGCCGCAGGAAGTCGGTGTTGTTATTGACCCCGACGGCGAACTGTCCCTTCTCCTCGACTGCCGCCGAAGCCCCTATGCTCGCCGCGCTCTCGACCGCCGCGGTATACACGCCGCCGTGCACCACGCCCCAGGGCGTATGGTGGTCTTCGCCGAGATCTATCCAACCCAGAACCCTGCTCCCGCCACTCTCTTCGAGCCTCAACCCCGCAACCCGCAAGAACGCGCTGCTCCGGGCGCCGGTGGAGGCTTCGAGATCCTTCTCCGTCACAGACAACTCCTTCCAGTAATGTCCCAAGTGCGCGCCGCGGCGATAGCGAACCGCCGGGACCACGCGCATCGTATCAAGAACCTTAGTGCACCGACGCGCCCACTACACAGAATTTAACTGACCGTTCGGTTGACAACCGTTTGACCGTTTGGTTAGACTGCGGACGGGTGAAACGGATTACAAAGGAAGTTGGGGACCTGGTGGGGCTAGGAAAGGGGATTCGGAAAATTACGGGTCCGGTATAAGCAAGGGGTCGTGGGTCCGCGTGCGCTCTTGATTTTGCCTTTGGAGATCAAGACGAGGGTTGGCGGCGCGGACGGCAGAGAAGGAGGATTACGGAGTGGCTACCAATACGGTTGCCCAGGGAAAGACTACGAGTTCCGCGATCTGGCTGGTCCCGGCCTTATGCGGCTTCGCGGTCGGGTTTGACGGGTATGATTTGATCGTCTACGGAACAGTGGCGATCGCCGGGGTGATCGCGGCGCTGATCATCTTCCTACTTCCGAGGTCCCCCATCTCCGCGGAAAGGGCCGAGTGGATGTAGATAGGCGAGCCAAACCCGCCGGAGAGGGCTAAACACACGCCCTCTCCGGCGGACCGCTTCATGTAGCATAAAGAACTAAACGCGGGTGGCCGTTCAGCGTGGGGCGGAGGGGCCAGCCAGAGACAAAGTTACGCGGCGTGGGATGCTAAGCGTATAGGAGGAGTATCTGCATGGCGGAACCATTTATCAACGGCGGCTACGTCGAGTTTTCCGGACTCGACCGGATGGCGATAGTCGACCCGGCGAACGGCGAGAAGGTGGACGACGTACCCGCGAGTGGGGCGGCAGAGGTGGATCAGGCCGTCAGGAGCGCCCACGATGCCTTCCCGGCCTGGCGTGACACCCCGGCCTCCAAGCGCGGCGAGATCCTGGGGCTGGCGGCGCACGCGGTGCTCGGTGACGTGGAGGAGTTGGCGCCGCTCCTGACCTCCGAGCAGGGCAAGCCCTTGCGCGAGGCCCGGCTGGAGATCCGGCGCTTCGTGCACACGCTGGAGCACTACGTGGGGCTCTCCAAGAACATCCGCGGCGGGTACGTCCCGGATCTGGACGTGGACACCTACGGCCTTATCGTCAGGCGTCCCGTGGGCATCGTGGGGGCCATCGTGCCCTGGAACTTCCCCACTACCCTCCTGGCCAACAAGCTCGGCCCGGCCCTCATCACGGGGAACGTCGTGGTGGCCAAGCCGTCTGACACCACCCCGTTGACCACGCTGCGCATCGCGGAGATCATGCACGAGGCCGGCCTTCCGGCGGGCGTGTTCAACGTGGTCACGGGAACGGGGCCGGAGGCCGGAGAGGCTCTCGCGGGGCACCCGCTCGTGCGAAAGGTCGCCTTTACAGGTTCCACGCCCGTCGGAAAGAAGCTGATGGCGCTCGCGGCGGGCGACCTCAAGCACGTCACCCTGGAGCTCGGGGGCTCCGACCCCATAATCGTATGCGACGACGCGAACCTGGACAGGGCGGCGAGCGCCGCCAGCGTGGGTAGGTTCTTCAACGCGGGTCAGGCCTGCCTCGCCGTCAAGCGCGTCTTCGTCTTCGATAGCGTGGCCGATGAGTTCGTCGAGAAGCTGGCCGCGAAGGTCCGCAAGCTGAGGGTGGGACCGGGAACCGCTGAAGGGGTCATGCTGGGACCGCTCCATTCTTCCGGCGGGAGGGACCTGATCGAGGAGCAGGTCCAGAGCGCCGTGGATTCGGGCGCGAAGGTGCTGCACGGCGCCAAGCGGCCCGAGGGCAACGGGCTCTCCGAGAGAGGAAACTTCTACGAGCCGACGTTGCTCCTCGAGCCTTCGCGCGACTCGCGGGTGGCGACCGAGGAGGTCTTCGGGCCGGCGCTGCCCGTGTGGCGAGTCGGGGGCATGGAGGAGGCACTGGAACTGGCGAACGGGTCCATCTTCGGGCTGGGCTCTTCGATTTGGACGGCCGACCTGAATCGGGCCTCGGAGGCCGCCGAGCGCATCGAGGCCGGGTACACCTGGATCAACTCCCCCCAAGTCGTCTACGACGAGTTGCCGTTCGGCGGCTGGAAGCAGTCGGGGCACGGCAAGGAGCACGGCATCGAGGCTCTCGATTTCTACACTGAGACGAAAGCAGTTGTCGTCAGGCGAGCGACCTGAGGAGGGAAGAATCCTCATGATCGAAATACCTGAGTGGTACAACGCGAGCGTCCTAGTCGACCGTAACCTGGAGGCCGGTCGCACGAATAAGGTGGCGATCTACTACGGCGACGAGCAGGTCACTTACGGTGACCTCGCCCGCCGGATCAACAGGTTCGGCCACGCGCTCAGGGGTGTGGGCGTGGGTCAGGAGGACCGGGTCCTGCTCGTTCTCAACGACACGCCTTCCTTCCCGGTGGCCTTCTTCGGCGCGATGCGAATCGGCGCGATCCCGATCCCGGTCAATACCCTTCTAAGGGCCGATGATTACCGCTTCTTCGCCGAGAACAGCCGCACCCGGGCCGTGGTGGCCGACGGCATGTTCGACGAGATGCTCGCCGAAGCCCTTGATGGTTACGAGGAGCACATCGAGGTGATCCTCACCAACACCAGCGATGCCGGCGGCAAGATGACCCTCGAAGGACTGTTGGAGGAGGGGGAAGACGAGCTCTCCCCGGCGACCACGCACAGGGACGATCCGGCTTTCTGGCTCTACAGCTCGGGTTCGACGGGGAAGCCGAAGGGCGCGGTTCACCTGCAGCACGACCTAATCTTTACCTGCGAGACCTACGCCAAACACGTGCTTCAGATCACCGAGGAAGACAAGGTCTTCTCGGCTTCCAAGCTCTTTCATGCCTACGGGCTCGGAAACGGGATCTCCTTCCCGTACTGGGCTGGGGCCTCGACGGTACTCCACCCCGGCAGGCCCACGCCGGAGGCGGTCCTTGAGACGATAGAGCGCCACGAACCGACTTTGTTCTTCTCCGTGCCGACGCTCTACAACGCGATCCTCAACCACCATGGCGCCGCGGACCACGACCTCTCGTCCATCCGCCTCTGCGCCTCGGCGGCCGAGGCCCTCCCCGCCGGCATGTGGCGGCGGTGGAAGGAGACTTTCGGCTCCACCATCCTCGACGGTATCGGCTCGACAGAGATGCTGCACATCTTCGTCTCTAACACGTTGGACGCTCTCAAGCCCGGGTCGTCCGGCAAGCCCGTCCCCGGCTACGAGGCCAAGATCCTGGACGATGAGGGCTACCCCGTGGAGTTTGGGGAGGCGGGCTACCTCGCCGTGAAGGGGGATTCGGCGGCGGCGTATTACTGGCGCAACCACGAGAAGACCAAGGCGACCATGAAGGGCGATTGGCTCTTCACCGGCGACTGGTACCGCGTGGACGAGGACGGCTTCTACTGGTACGAGGGGCGCTCGGACGACATGATCAAGGTCAGCGGCCTGTGGGTCTCGCCGGTCGAGGTGGAGAGCACCCTGATGGACCACCCGGCGGTGATAGAGGCGGCCGCCGTGGGCATCCCCGTCGGCGGGCTGACCCGCGTGAAGGCCTCTATCGTGCTTCGCGAGGGACACGAAGGGTCCGAAGAACTTGTGACGGAGTTGCAGGACTGGTGTAAGGACCGGCTCAAGCGTTACCAGTACCCTCACCTTGTGGACTTCGTTGAGGAGCTTCCGAAGACCGTGACCGGCAAGATACAACGCTTCAAGTTGCGCGAGCCTGAGCCCGAGATCCAGATGCCCAGGCAGAAGGACGAGTTGGTTTAGTTGGCGACTGGAAGGAGCGCGTGAGCCTAATGGCCTACGAAGGCACCAGAGAGGCCTGGATCGTCGGGGCCGTTAGGACGCCCATAGGCCGCCACGGCGGCGCCCTGAGCCCCGTCAGGCCCGACGAGCTCGGCGCGGTCGCCCTGGGGACGCTGATGGAGAGGACCGGTGTCCCGGCGGGCGAGGTCGAGGACGTCTTCTTCGGCTGCGCCAACCAGGCCGGGGAGGACAACCGCAACGTGGCGAGGATGAGCCTGCTGCTCGCGGGCTTCCCTGAGGAGGTCGGCGGGGTGACGGTCAACCGCCTGTGCGGCTCCGGGCTGGACGCCGTGGCCCAGGCCGCCCGCGCCGTCATGCTCGGGGAGGCGGACGCCTACGTCGGGGGCGGCGTCGAGTCCATGAGCCGCGCCCCGTGGGCCGTCCCGAAGCCGGAACGCGCCTTCCCCACCGGCAACGCCACCATGTACGACACCACTTTAGGCTGGCGCTTCGTCAACCCGAGGATGGAGGAGCTGGGACACACCGACTCGCTCGGCACGACCGCCGAGAACCTGGCCCAGGAGCGCTTCCTCGTCACCCCGGACGAGGACCAGCCCGAGGGCCTCGCCGAGGAGTACGACGTCTCCAGGGAGGCCCAGGACCGCTTCGCGCTGCGCAGCCACCAGAAGGCCGTCGCCGCGATGGACGGTAAGAAGTTCCGCGAGGAGATCGTGCCCGTCACCGTGAAGGGCAGGAAGGGCGCCGAGACCGTCGTCGAGGCCGACGAGGGGCCCAGGCGCGACACCTCGATGGAGCGGCTCGGCAAGCTGAAGCCCGCCTTCAAGGGGGAAGGGAGCGTGACGGCCGGCAACTCGAGCTCCCTCAACGATGGCGCGGCCGCCGTGCTTGTGGTCTCGAAGACCTACGCCGAGGCGCACGGCCTCAGCCCGCTGGCGAGGATAAGGAGTATCGCGACGGCGGGCGTCCCGCCGAGGGTGATGGGCATCGGGCCCGTGCCAGCAACCAGGAAGGCGCTCGAGCGCGCGGACATCAAGATGGACGACGTCGGACTGGTCGAGCTGAACGAGGCGTTCGCGGCGCAGAGCCTGGCGTGCCTGCACGAGTGGGGAATGGACGCCGAGGACGACCGACTCAACCCCAACGGCGGGGCGATAGCCCTCGGCCATCCCTTGGGGGCGTCGGGTGCCCGCATCCTGACGACGCTCGTTCACGAGATGGGCCGCAGGAACGAAGTCAGGTTTGGGCTTGCCACCATGTGCATCGGCGTCGGGCAGGGCATCGCGATGGTCGTCGAGAAGTCATGAGCGTCTCCGGTGCTCGCCTCTCTACCGGAAGGGAAACGTAGCTTCTTGGTGGAGGCTGAGTGGACGCGATCGGCCCGAGAATACCGGTGTGTAGAGACTCGCGTTAGCCTATTGTGCGGGCGAGGAAGGGAGAAGCAGGGTTGAGCAGATACGACTACGTGGTGATCGGTGCCGGTTCGGCGGGTTGCGTTCTGGCGGCGCGACTGAGCGAGAACGGCGCGGCGGTGCTGCTGCTGGAGGCCGGCGCCGAGGACACGAAAGAAGAGTTGCTGGCCCCTACGGCGTGGCCGGCGCTGTGGGGGACGGAGGTCGACTGGGCCTTCGAGACCACGCCTCAGCCGGGCACAGGAAACCTTCCGCACAACTGGCCGCGCGGGAAGGTGCTCGGCGGCTCGAGTTCCATCAACGCAATGGTCTATCTGCGCGGCCACCGAAACGACTTCGACAACTGGGCCGCTGGGGGCGCGACCGGCTGGGACTACCAGGGTGTCCTGCCGTACTTCAAGAAGATGGAGACCGTCGAGGGCGGAGACCCCGAACACCGGGGGACCAGCGGCCCCATGCGTCCCAAGATCGCCGCGGACCCGAACCCGCTCTCAGAGGTCTTCCTCGACGCGGCCAAGGAGCTCGGCTACCCCACGACCGACGACTTCAACGGCGCGGTGCGGGAGGGGGCGGGCTGGCACGAGCTGACCATTGCGGACGGCAAGCGCCAGAGCACCGCGTTCGCCTACCTGCACCCCGCAATCGACAGGCCGAACCTCACGGTGCACACCGGTGCCCACGCCCGGCGGCTGACCTTCGACGGCGGCAAGCGCTGCACCGGGGTCGAGTACGAGAGGGGCGGGAGCGTCGAGACTGCGACGGCCGAAGAAGAGGTGATCGTCTGCGGCGGGTCGGTTAACAGCCCGCAACTTCTCCTACTCTCCGGCGTGGGGCCCGCCGACCACCTTCGAGAGATCGGGGTGGACTCGGTCCACGACCTTCCCGGCGTAGGGGAAAACCTCCACGACCACCCCCTGCTCGGGCTGGTCTTCGAGGCTGACGGGGAGATAGCGCCCGGAAAGGCCAACCACGCCGAGACCTCGATGCTTTGGCGCAGCGATCCGGCCCTCACCGGACCCGACATGCAGTTCATGTTCATCCACGTCCCCTTCCACCCGCCCCACCTCCAAGCCCCGCCCAACAGCTACACCTTCGGGATCGCCACCATCCCCGACAGCCGCGGATGGGTCAGGCTCGCGAGCGCCGACCCGAAGGTAGCGCCGCTGATCAACCCGAACTACCTCGGCGAGGACTCCGACGTCCGGCGGCTCCTGTTAGGCATAGAAAAGGCGCGCGAGATCAACGCCACGAGCGCCTTCTCCGAGTGGGGCACGACCGAGGTGCTCGCGGGCGAGCACGTCCAGGACGAGGCGGGCCTGCGCGACTTCGTCTCCCGGGGGACGGGGACATACTACCATCCGGTAGGCACCTGCAGGATTGGCACCGACGACGGGGCGGTCGTCGACCCGGAGCTCCGGGTTCACGACATCGAGGGCCTGAGGGTCGCCGACGCCTCCGTGATGCCAACACTCGTCTGTGTCAACACGAACGCCGCGAGCATCATGATCGGCGAGAAGGCCGCAGACTTGGTCCTGAAGACCGGTCCCCGTGAGGTCGGCCAGACCCAGACCGCATGATCGCGGCTCAAACGGCGATGGGATAACCGTGCTAGACGGCATCCCTCTCATAGACGCCCACGTCCACGCGGCACGTTTGCCCACCCTGAAGCAGTCTTGGAGGGACTGGGCCGCGCGCTACGGGTCGCCCTCCCTTATGGAGCTCTACGACGAGGAGGGGACGCTCGTCCCCTCCCGTTTCGACGAGTACATGGCTGCCGAGGGCGTGGACGTGGCCATACTGTTCTGCGAGTACAGCCCGAAGTCCACCGGCATACAACCGGTCGAAGACCTCGTCCCGATCCTCTTGCAAAACCCCGAGCGCTTCCGCCTCATGGCGAACCTCAACCCGCACCTGCACTACCCGCTCGTCGAGGAGCTGAAGCGCCAGATCTCTTTTGGCGCGGTCGGCCTGAAGCTCCACCCCGTCCACGGCGGCTTCGCCCCCAACGACCGGATGCTCTACCCAGCGTACGCCTTCTGCGAGGCGAACGAATTCCCCGTCGTCTTCCACTGCGGCACGAGCGTATTTCCCGGCTCGACCAACCGTTACGCCGACCCGGCCCTCGTGGAGGACGTCGCCCGAGACTTTCCGGACCTCGACGTCGTTCTCGCCCACGGCGGGCGCGGTTGGTGGTACGACGCGGCGGCCTTTATCTCGCTCATGCGACCCAACGTCTGGATCGAGGTGAGCGGCCTCCCCCCGAAAAAGCTCCCTGACTACTACAAGAACTTCGACTTCGCCCGCCTCGCCCGAAGGATGATATTTGGCACCGACTGGCCCGGCGTCCCCGGCAACCGCGCCAACGCCCAGGCTATCTCCGACCTGGGCCTCGAACGCGAGACCCTGGAAGGAATCCTCCACAAGAACGCCCGCGAGGTCTACCGATTGGAGGGGGGATGAGCCCTACCCTCATCCCCGTCGCCGCACGATTCGAACCTCCGTGTAGCAGCAAAGTGGGAATCCTTGACTTTGACCGTCCGGTCAGTTATTGTTTGCGAGGATTGGAAAATCAGGAAGGAGAGGGTGCATGCCCGCGACGGCCGTAACCGAGGAGATACTCCTCGACCGCATCAAGAGCGGAAAGTTGATCGAGGATTCTTCCCACGCGACCGAGAGGTACATCGAGGGTCTGAAGCGTACTTTGATCGTCTCGGCCGACACCGAGCTGATAAGCGCGCCGGCTTACATGAACGCGACGAAGGATTTCTCGACGCTTCCCAGCGTCAACAACTACATCACCGTCATGGGGATCGTTCAGGACGAGCTTGGGCACGCGCACATCGCCTACCGGATGCTCCGCGACCTCGGGGTCGACACGGAGGAGCTCGTCTACGAGCGGAAGCCGCACAAGTACAAGTACCCTTACGCCTTCGACGTGCCGCTGGACAGCTTTACGGAGCTTATCGTGGGCAATGGCTTCTACGATCGGGCCGGGTTCGTGCTGCTGAGCGACATCCATCAGAACTGCTCCTACGGGCCGTGGAAGCGGGCGCTCGTAAAGGTGGACCGTGAGGAGAACTTCCACCTCAGGCACGGCGAGAAGTGGATGAAGGCCTTCTCCAAGGACCCGGAGAAAAAGGAAGAGCTCCAGCGGGCGGTGGACTGGATGTTCCCGCTGACGCTCGAATGGTTCGGGTTGCCCGACGGCAAGAAGCAGCACAACGAGCAGATCGAGTACGGCTACAAGGGCTCGACCAACGACAAGCTCAGGCAGACCTGGATGTCCCACACCGTACCGTTGTGCGAGTCCCTGGGGCTCGACGTGCCGGCCCACTACGACGCGGAAGAGGACAAGTACGTCATAGACTTCCCGTTCCCGGCCCAGTTCGACGCCGAGGAGAAGCGTTGGATGTTCGAGGACGGCGCCATCTCGTGGGACGACGTGCTCAAGCGCTGGAAGGGACGCGGGCCAAAGAACGAGGAGTACGTCGAGCATCTCCAGCGCGGCTACAAAGAGCTCTACGCGAGCACGGCGAGCTAGGGAAAAGGGAGAGATGGAGAGCACGCAGACGAGGACAGACGAAGAAGTACGCGACGCGCTTCGGGAGGTGTTCGACCCCGAGTACCCGATCAGCCTCGTTGACCTCGGCCTCATCCGGGGCATCGAAGTGGAGGGGTCAAAGGCGAGTATAAAGCTGACGTACACCTGCATGGGGTGTCCGGCGATGGACATGATCCAAGACGATGTCCGCGACAGGCTGCTCGAGATGGAAGGCATCGACGAGGTGGATATCGAGGTTGTCTGGCCCACCTGGTCGCGCAAGGACATCACCCCCCTCGGGAAAAAGCAGCTCAAGGGGGTGGGGGTCGTCTGATGCGGCCGGTCGACAACTACGAGGTCTTCACGGCCCGCGTGGGGGAGGAGAACCCGCTCAGGCACAACGGCAACGTGCGGGCCTCGGAGCCGAGGGACGCCGCCGTCTACGCGCACCTCATGTACGACGAGTGGCGCTGGCGCGAGATGTTCGTCGTGCCGAGCGAGGCCCTCGTCCGAGTCATCAGGCCGGAGTAGGGGAGATGGAGAAGTATCTGGTTTTTGCGCGCTCGGAGTACGACGAGCCCCTGGAGCACAGGGGTGAGGTCGAGGCCTCGGGCGACGAAGAGGCGGCGAAGCTCGCCCGCGAGCGCCACGGGGGGGACTGGCTTGAGATGGTTCTGGTCCCGGTGAGCAAGGCGTACTGGGCCGAGAAGGAGACAGAAGAGGGCGAAGCGGAGGTGCGGGTGTGAGCGAACGTCCCGAGGGCACCGAGGCGGTGGCGCCGGGACGCGGCGCGGGGAGCGAGTTCATCGTCGAGAACGACGACGCCCTGGCGGCGCTCGTAAACCTGATTGCGGTCATAGGAGACAACGAGTACTTTCTCGGCCGCCGCGTCTCGGAGTGGGCCGACGCCGGACCCCTGCTCGAATCGACCGCCGCCTGCGCGGCCATAACGCAGGACAAACTCGGTCACTCGCGCGCGATCTACCCGCTTCTCGAAGAGCTGCCGTGGCCCAACCCGCCAACGGGGCTCCAGGGCGAGGTAGACCGGGCGCGGCGTTACTCCGTCAGCTTCCTCGACGACCCGCTGCCTAGCTGGTCCAACGTCGTCGCGGCGCTCGCCCTCGTCGGCCCCGCCGTGAACGTCGTGCTGGAGTCGGTGGAGCACTCCCGGTACGAGGCGCTCGCCAGGAGGGCGCACCGCATCCTGGACGAGGAGAAGCTCACCTTCGCCTACGCCGAGAGCCTCGTGAGGCAGATCGCCTACGAGGATCGGGGCCGCAAGCTCTTCCAGGAGCGCGTCAACGACCTGTTCCCCGAGATGCTCTGCTGGTTCGGACCCGACGGCGAGGAAGGCATAGAAGCCCTCAAGGCCGAGGGGCTTGCTAGCATGGGCAACGAGGAGATGCGCAAGAGGTACCTGGACCGCGTGGTTCCGCTGCTACAGGAGAGCGGAATAGAGGTCCCGGTCGAATGCGACGAGAGCGGGGGAAGATGGGAGTACGGAGAGCTGCCATGGGGCGAATGGAACCAACTGCAGAGACGCCTGGACAGGTCGGCGACGAGGGGGGGCGTTTGATCTGCCCCTGGTGCGACTCTGAGGACGTGGAGAAGATCTCCGAGTTCGGCCCTCACCTGATGGTCTACTCGTTTATCTGCCGGGACTGCAACAGCCCGTTCGAAGTCATCAAGCGATGACCGAGCACTCGGGCCTGCGTACTACCATCAAAGACGGCATGCTCCTTGCCGAGCTGAACCGACCAGACAAGAGGAACGCCCTCGACGAGGCGCTGCAGGGCGAGCTGCTGCGCCTCTTCACCGACGCCGCGCACGACCCTGAGGTGCGGGGAATAATCCTGACCGGTTCTGGTGAGGCCTTCTCCGCGGGCGGCGACCTCTCCCGCTTCGAGCGGGATTGGGACCCGGCCGAGTTCAGGGCGCAGAGCCACGAGCTCAGCCGGCTTATAGGCGCGATAGAACGGCTGGAGAAGCCGGTCGTCTCGGCCATAAACGGCCTCGCGACGGGAGCGGGCACCCAGCTCGCCCTCTCCTGCGATCTTCGTATCGCCTCCGAGAACGCCCGCTTCGTTTTCAGGGAGGGCATGATCGGCTTTATCCCCAGCCACGGCGGCTGCGCGCGCCTGGTCAAGCTCGTGGGCCTCGCGCGGGCGCGGGACATAGTTCTCGGTGGAGAGGACCTGGACGCTAAAGAAGCCTTCAGACACGGGCTCGTCACGAAGGTGGTGCCGTACGAGAAGCTGCTGGACGAGGCGGAGGAGCGCATCCGGTTCGTCCTCAAGCGGGCGCCGCAGGCCTACGGGCTGAGTAAGCGGCTGCTGCACCTCTCTGCCAGCACGGACCTCGAGAGCGGCCTCTTCGCGGAGAGCATGGCGCAGAGCCTGCTCGTCGGCACCGAAGACCATAGAGAAGGCGTGCGGGCCGCCCGCGAGCGGCGGGCGCCTTCGTTCACGGGGAGGTAGCGGGTGGGACATTTGCTCCCGTTTGAAGACAAGAGGCCGCTTGTGGCCGACGACGCCTTTATAGCGCCGACAGCGGTCCTCATCGGGGACGTGGTCGTGGAGGAGGGGGCGAGCGTCTGGTTCGGGGCTGTCTTGCGTGGGGACTTCAACAGGATAGTCGTGGGGGCCGGAACCAGCGTCCAGGACAACTCCGTCATACATACCAACGAGGACCTACCGACCACTATCGGGCAAAACGTCACCGTCG
This sequence comes from Rubrobacter sp., assembly GCA_036520255.1. Lineage (GTDB taxonomy): Bacteria > Actinomycetota > Rubrobacteria > Rubrobacterales > Rubrobacteraceae > Rubrobacter_D. The sequence goes on from DATDKB010000434.1 coordinate 14,793, forward strand.
GGCACCTCTCGCTGCTCGAGGGGTGCGAGATCGAGGACGGCGCGCTCATCGGTATGGGGAGCATAGTCCTCAACCGGGCGCGCGTCGGCCGGCGGGCGATGCTGGCCGCTGGGAGCGTGGTGAGGGAGAACCAGGAGATACCGCCGGAGGTTTTGGCGGCCGGGGTGCCGGCTGAGGTCAAGAAGGATCTGGGCGGCTCCTCGTCCGAGTGGGTCGAGATGGCTGCCCGCGAGTACCAGTCGCTTAGGTTGAAGTACATGGGGCGGCCCGAATATTCCGTAAGCGAAACCGGAGAAGGAGGCGCGTAGAAGATGGCGCAGATACTGATCAACGGCGAACAGGTCTCGGCCAAATCCGGCGAGGAGATCCCGATCGTCAACCCGGCCACGGAAGAAGAGTTCGACGCGGTCCCCAAGGGCGGCGCGGATGAGGTGAACGCGGCCGTCGCCGCGGCCAAGGAGGCCTTCGCCGAGTGGTCGAAGAAGGACCCGGACGACCGCGCCCAGCTAATACGGGCCGGGGTGTCGAAGATCCAGGAGAACGCCAAGGAGGTGGCGCAGCTCCTGGTACGCGAGCAGGGCAAACCGTTCTCCGAGGCGATGGGGGAGCTCCACCACTTCCTGCACGGGATGAACTACTATGCCGACCTCGCCAGCAAGATAGAGGGCACCTACGCGACCCTGCCCTCGACGCTCGGCAGGGCCTACGGCATGGTCATCAAGAAGCCGTTGGGTGTGTGCGCCGCGATCGTGCCCTACAACTTCCCGCTGACGCTGATGGGGACCAAGGTCGGCCCGGCGCTCGCCGCAGGCAACACCATCGTGGTGAAGCCCGCCAACACTACACCGCTGGCCACGCTGCGCGTCGCCGAGCTGATGCAGGAGGCGGATCTCCCCCCCGGCGTGCTCAACGTCGTGACGGGCCCTGGCAAGGAAGTAGGGGAGGCGCTCGCCACCCACCCGGACGTGAGGCGGGTCGCCCTCACGGGTAGCACGCAGACCGGGCGCAGGATCATGGAGATAGCCGCCCCCAAGTTCAAGCGCGTCTCGGCTGAGCTTGGTGGTTCCGACCCCGTGATCGTCTTCCCCGACGCGGACGTGGACGCGGCCGTGCGCGGTATCAACATAGGCCGCTTCTTCAACGCGGGCCAGGCGTGCCTCGCCGCCAAGCGGGTCTACGTATTCGACGAGGTCTACGACGAGTTCATGGAGGGCATCACCAAGAGGGTCGCCCGCTACGAGCTCGGCGACGGGATGGAGAAGGCGGAGAAGCCCAAGATCAGGATGGGTCCACTGAACGCCGCCAGGCACCGCGACCTGATCGCCGACCAGCTCCAGGATGCCGTGAACGAGGGCGCGAAGGTCGCCGTCGGGGGCAACGGGCACGACGGCAAAGGCTACTTCTTCGAGCCGACCGTCGTCGAGAACGCCCCGCACGACAGTCGCGTGGCGCGAGAAGAAACCTTCGGCCCGCTCCTTCCCGTCTTCAAAGTCAACGACGTCGACGAGGCCATAAGGATGGCCAACGATTCACCGTACGGCCTGGGATCCTCCGTCTTCACGCACAACGCGAAGTGGATCCACCGCGCCTCCCAGGAGATCGAGGCCGGCATGACGTGGGTGAACCAGCTCCACTTCGGCTACGATGAGCTCCCCTTCGGCGGGGTGAAGGATTCCGGCATAGGCCGCGAGCACGGCCAAGAGGCCATAGAGCACTACCTGGAGCAGAAGTCCGTCGTCGTCGGAGGGCTGGACTAGCGAAAAGGATACAGGCGACGGGTTGTAGGTAATAGCAAGAACAAAACCCGAAACCCGTCGCCTGAGACCTAAGACCTTTAAAAAGGAGGACGCATGGCCGTCCAGTATTCGAGGGAAGGCAACGTGGGGTACATCACGCTGGACAAGCCGCCGGCGAACAGCTACGACCTCACGTTCATGGAGGAGCTTGGCGGGTGCGTGCGCTCCGCGGCCGAGGACGACGGGGCCGGGGCCGTGATCCTGCGCAGCGGCAGCGAGAGGTTTTTCTCTGCCGGGGCTGACATCAAGGCGTTCAACGCCAACAGCGTCGAGGACAATATGCGCATGATCCGGCAAGCCCACGAGGGACTTTCGGAGATTGCCCGGACCCCCAAGATGTTCATCGCCCAGATCGGAGCGACCGCCCTCGGCGGCGGGCTGGAGATGGCCCTGGCTTGCGACCTGCGCTTCGGCGCGGAGGGCGAGTACGTGCTGGGCCTCCCGGAGGCGACCCTCGGCCTGCTCCCCGGCAACGGTGGCACCCAGCGTCTGCCGCGCCTTATCGGGGTGAGCAAGGCCCTGGACCTCATGGCTACAGGACGGACGATCTCGCCCGGGGAGGCCCACGGGCTGGGCATCCTGGACCGGCTGTTCCCCGCCGGCGCCCTGGAGGAGGAGACCCGCAAGTACGCCGAGAAGCTCGCCGGCGGCGCGGGCGAGGCCATCGGGTCCATAAAGCTCGCGGTGTACGGCGGGATCGAGGGTACCCTGGACGAGGGCTTGGAGACCGAGCGGACGCTGGTGGAGCCCCTATTCGACAGCGAGGACGCCAAAGAGGGGCTCTCCGCGTTCATGGAGAAGCGTAAGCCGGAGTTTAGTAAGTAAGCTGTAACAGCTTGCTCCTCTAAGGTACAATTATTCGACTTATGGGAGGTGACAGAACAATGTCCGCGTCCGATACCCTGATCCGGGCCTCAGAGCAAGACAGCGAGGCGCTTGCGCCGAAGCAGGCGCACCTGATACGCAGCGCTTACAAGGTCATGGGTGAGAAGGGCCTCGGTCACCTCTCCTTGCAGGACGTGGCGGACGAGGCCGGGGTGAGCAAGGCCATCCTCCCGTACTACTTCGATTCCAAGGAGAATTTGACGCTCCTGACCATGCGTTGGGTGCTCGCCCGCGTCGCCGGGCGCATCCGCGAGGCCATCGACGTGGTCGAGACCGCCGAGGAGAAGGTCGCGGCCATGGTGGACGCCATCTTCGTGAGTCCCGAGTCCAACCGCAGGTTCTACCTCGTATTCTTCGACTTCCTGGGCTATGCCGCGCGCAACGACAGGTTCGCCGACGTGGGCGCCACGTTTCATGAGATCTGCAACGGCCTCTACGCCGAGGTCATCAGGCTCGGGCAAGAGGAGGGGGTCTTCCCCGGGAGCGACGCCAGCGAAGACGCGACGGTCGTCCGGGCACTCATAGACGGGCTGTTCACGCAGTGGATACAGGACAGGGATTGGAAGAAGAAGCACGCGGAGTGCCGCGAATTGTGCAAGCGCTCGGTACTCACCTACCTGACCGCTGGCCCGTAATCCCCGGAGCGCGTCCCGTGGCGTGCTGCGCCCGGGGACCGATCCTTGAGCGTCAGCCAAGAGGTTCATTTGATACACCTGACGGGTCCCGAATTGCCGAGAGAGGTAGGCCGCAACGTGCGGGATTCGTTGCGGTATGCGGGCGTCTCTACCGTGGGCGCAGGCTTTGTGGCTTTCCTTCTCGGTGCTACGGGACCCGCCCTCCTCGTCTACCAGGCCGCCACGAACGCCGGGTACCCGACGGGGGTCATCAATTCCTGGTTCTTCGCCATCTACGTTGGGGGCGGACTTCTGAGCCTGCTTCTAGCCTACCTCTACCGGGAGCCCATCTGCGGCGCGTTCTCAATCGCCGGCAGCGCCCTGCTCGTTACGGTGCTCGCCGGGTACAGCCTGCCCGAGGCGGTGGGAGCCTTCCTCGTCTCCGGGATGCTCGTCGCGATCATAGGTTTCTCGGGACTCTTCGACAGCATCATGGAGCGGGTGCCGAACGAAGTCATCATGGGCGCGCTGGCGGGGATACTGCTGCACTTCGGGGTCGAGGTGTTCACCGCCGTGCCCGGGCAAACGGTGCTGGTGGGATCCATGATCGTGACCTACCTCGTCGCCTTCCGTTATATCAGCGTCCTGCCGCCGGCCCTGCTCGCCCTGTTCGTAGGCTTGGTCGTGGTCGGCCTGGACGGCCAGTTCGCCGTCGGTGAGGTCAGC